>CAZVYU010000065.1:0-1561 GCA_964631645.1 uncultured Actinomycetes bacterium | reverse complement strand
GGGCGCCCCCCCCCCCCCCGGGGGGGGGGGGGGTGGCGGGCCACTGCCCCGTGACCTCCCACCGGCCCCCGGAATTTGGGGCCGCAGGGCCGGCAACGGGTCCCTGGCGCCCGAAACCGGACCCACCGTGGCACGGCGGTTGCGCGATCGGATGGTGTCAGGCGACTTCCATCAGCCGCGACTGAAACCCTCATTTGCGACCGGAAGTTCTGGTCGCACCTGGACGAAACGGTCGCAGGCGACTGAAACCGCCCCCGCCCGCCGCGGCTCGGTGAGGGGATTGGGGCTGGCGTCAGGGGTGGAAGCGGGGGAAGGCCGAGGCGCCGGCGAAGCGGGCGGCGTCGTCGAGCTCGTCCTCGATGCGCAGCAGCTGGTTGTACTTGGCGACCCGCTCCGACCGGGCCGGAGCTCCGGTCTTGATCTGCCCGCAGTCGGTGGCCACTGCCAGGTCTGCGATGGTCGTGTCCTCGGTTTCGCCGGAGCGGTGGCTCATCATGCTGGCGTAACTGTTCCGCGTGGCCAGAGCGACGGCATCCAGCGTCTCGGACAGGGTGCCGATCTGGTTGACCTTCACCAGCAAAGCATTGGCCGCCCCGACGTCGATCCCCTTCTGTAGTCGCTCCGGGTTCGTCACGAACAGGTCGTCGCCGACCAACTGGACCTTGTCGCCCAGTGCGTCGGTGATGTGCACCCAACCGTCCCAGTCCTCTTCGTTCAGCGGGTCCTCGATAGACACCAGAGGAAAGTCGGTGACCAGCGACTCGAAGTAGCCGGTCATCCACTCGGCGCTCCGCGGGGCGCCTTCGAACGTGTACGAGCCATCAGCGAAGAACTCACTGGCGGCGACATCCAGGGCCAGCGCGACGTCGGAGCCGGGGGTCAATCCGGTGCTGCCGATCGCCTCGACGATCAGATCCAGCGCAGCCCGGTTGCTGTCCAGGTTGGGGGCGAACCCGCCCTCGTCACCGAGCCCGGTCGCCAGTCCGCGGCCCTTCAGCACCGACTTGAGCGCGTGGTACACCTCGGTGCCCCACCGCAGCGACTCGGCAAAGGTCCCAGCCCCGATCGGGGCGATCATGAACTCTTGGATGTCGACGTTGGAGTCGGCGTGCGCGCCACCGTTGAGGATGTTCATCATCGGCACCGGCAGGATGTGGGCGCTCGGGCCACCGACGTAGCGGAACAGCGGCAGGTCGGCGGACTCCGCTGCGGCACCCGCCACGGCCAGGGACACACCAAGGATCGCGTTGGCCCCCAGCCGCGACTTGTTCGGTGTGCCGTCCAGGTCGATCATCGCCTGGTCGATGAGGCGCTGCTCCGACGCGTCAAAACCGAGGATCTCCGGAGCGATGTCGTCCTCGACAGCCACACACGCCTGAGTGACGCCCTTGCCGCCGTACCGGTCGTCGCCGTCGCGCCGCTCCGCCGCCTCGAAGGCCCCGGTGGAGGCCCCGCTGGGGACTGCTGCACGCCCCACCACACCATCGTCGAGTCCGACCTCCACCTCGACGGTCGGGTTGCCCCGGGAATCGAGGATCTCGCGAGCGATCACGGCTTCGAT
>CAZVYU010000064.1:2529-14230 GCA_964631645.1 uncultured Actinomycetes bacterium | reverse complement strand
ACTACGACCGCGAGAAGCTGCAGGAGCGCCTGGCCAAGCTGGCCGGCGGTGTTGCGGTGATCAAGGCCGGAGCTGCCACCGAGGTGGAGCTCAAGGAGCGCAAGCACCGCATCGAGGACGCTGTCCGCAACGCCAAGGCTGCCGTCGAAGAGGGCATCGTCGCCGGTGGCGGCGTCGCCCTGCTGCAGGCATCCGAGGCCGCCTTCACGGAACTGGACCTGGTCGGCGACGAAGCCACCGGCGCTCAGTTGGTGAAGGTCGCCGTGCAGGCACCGCTGAAGCAGATCGCGGTCAACGCCGGTCTCGAAGGCGGAGTCGTGGCTGAGAAGGTTCGCTCGCTTCCCGCGGGCGAGGGTCTGAACGCCGCGACCGGTGAGTACGTGGACATGATCGCAGCCGGGATCATCGATCCGGCCAAGGTCACCCGTTCCGCACTCCAGAACGCCGCCTCGATCGCGGGCCTGTTCCTGACCACCGAAGCCGTGGTCGCCGACAAGCCCGAGAAGGCTGCGCCGGCGATGCCGGGCGGCGACGGTGGCATGGGAGGTATGGACTTCTGACGAGGAAGCGCCCGACGAGGTAGAGCCGCGACGAAGGAGCGGATCTGCCGAGGAGAAGCGACCGAGGAAGAAGTCCCAGACAACACCGTCATGGACTTCTGACGAGGAAGCGCCGACGAGGTAGAGCCGCGACGAAGGAGCGGATCTGCCGAGGAGAAGCGACCGAGGAAGAAGTCCCAACAAGCACCGCTGGCCACCCACGACGACCAGCACCCCGAAGGGGACGGTCCACCCGGACCGTCCCCTTCGTCATGTCCCGGCCACCTCTCCTCGCGAGTGGGGTTTGCCGGCCACATGTGGCCGGTAAACCCCAACACGTGCAAGAGATGGCCGAATTCAGACCAGAAAGCCGGCGATGTCGCGCAGCACACTCTCCGGACGCGTGGTCAGGTCGCGCCAGGTGAACCGGAGCACTCGCCAACCAGCAGCGATCAGATCGTTCTGTCGGGCGCGGTCCCCCTGGAAACTGCGGGCGTCGGTGTGGAACGCCTGTCCATCCACCTCGACGGCCAACCGAGCCGCCGGGAACGCGACGTCGATGCGATAGCTCCGTCGCGCGCACACCACGGGATAGTTCGCGATGAACCCGGAGACACCGGCGTCCACCAGCAGTTGCACCAGCAGCTCCTCGGCCTGGGACTGCGCGCCGGACGAGACAAGTTGCAGCAGCCGGCGCAACTGCGGCACTCCTGCTCCGTCGTCGGCCAGTTGTTCGCTGATGAGATTGGCCACGAATCCGCTACCGCGCCGCCTCGCCTGGTGCAGGACCAGTTCGCGGGCGTCGGTTTCGGGGAGCAGGCGCATGAGGTCGGCCAGCGCTTCGGGCACCGTGACCACTGGAACCCCGAGCATTTCCCCCACCCCCGGTCCGCCCGGTCTGCGCACCACCCGGGCCCCGACCCGGGCATGTTCCGGCAGCCGCAGCCACGGGATCGGGTCGAGCGGCACCCGATCGGCCTCCCGCTCGAGGGCGCCGCGCACCGCGAGAGCGGAGAACCCCGTGAGCGCTCCCCTCGGATACACGCGCTGCGCCACCACCAGGGAGTCGCGCAACAGGCCCTGATCGGTGCCGGCCAGGATCAGGACCTTCTTCCCGGAAGTCTCCCACTGGCCACTCGCGATACGGCGGGACAGGGTGCGGGGGCTCCAGCCGTGGTCGATCAGTTGGTCCCGGCGGACGACGCCCCCCTGATCGACCGCGAGTCTGAGGGCGACTCGGGTCTTGTGAGCGGTACCGGTCGGGTCACTGGTCATGGCCCCATCGTGCGAGACATCGCCGACCGCCGGAGAGCCCGTCCACAGGCCCCGTACCTACTTCGCGCGAGCGCGGCCCGCTTCGTAGTCGGCGATGAACTGGGACGCGTCGACCGCCGCAATGGTTCGGCCGATCAAGTCGAGGGGCAGGTCGTCCAGGGTGCGGAACCGGACGCACGACGCCCCCACGTCCAACCGCTTTCCGGTAGCCCGGTAGTCGGCTTCGAAGTCGGACCTCCGCCGCGGATCGGCGTAGATCGCCTGGAGGTAGACGGCCATGTGGCGTTTCTGAGACGCCAACGCCGCGACGAGCAGTGGTTTGCCGTTGTACGTGTCGGGATAGGTCGCCAGCGGCAGTTCGTAGCAGATCATCCCCCAGGCCATGGCCTCCACGAACCCAGCCGGAAGGTTCGCCAGGATCGTCTCGCGGACCTCCGCGAGCGCCTCCCGCCGGTCCGCGGGGAGCTCAGCCAGGTACTCGGCGACTGTCGCCGCCTTCGATGCCACCATCAGGCCACTGTACGTGCGCGTCAGTCCCGGTCGAAGAACTCGATCACCTGGCGCACGCGGTCGCCGAATCCCGGCACCATCCCCCCGACCACAAGGTCGGGCAGCCCGGCGACCACGGCGGCGATGTTGTGCTGGCTGGTGGATCCTTCCTGCAGGTAGTTGGCGTGGCCGCTCACCTCGATTCCCACATGGCTGGGACCGGTGGACAGGATCACGATCTGCTGCAGCCAGTTGGGATCGTTGCCGAAGTAGCCCAGGTCTGCCACGGGGTCACCCTTGGCCTCGAGGAGGTACACATGTCCGGGCGGCAGGCCCAACTCGGCCAGGTCGTTGGTCGCCAGACCGGGCGAGCCGAAGAAGACGGCGTCGTCGATCCGATGTTCGCGCTTGATCAGGGACAAGGCGGTGGTCGTCGAGCCATAGGAGTGGCCCAGTGCGACGAGGTGGAACCGATCCTCCCGCGGGCTCCGGATGCCGTCGGTGAAGCGCTGCAGCAACGCCGATCCGGCGATGGCCGCGTCGCGCTGCGCCACGTCCACCACCCCCAGCGGCGCGTCGTACCCGAGCCACGTCACCGAAGCCACCTCCGCCGGTTCCCGGCCCAGGGCGATCGCCCGGCTGCGCAACCGGTCCATCTCGTCGTCGTATCGGGCGATGCAGCCGTGGACGGTGGACCCCATGCCCGGCGTGTATACGCCGATGTGGACGGCGCTGTCGACATCGCCGACTGCCACCGCCGCCTTCGCCCGAGTGCCCTCGGTGCTGACGGCCAACAGTTGCCGCTCCGGCTCGGTCAGGACCTGCTGCAACTCCTCGATGCTGGCGATCTTGTCGGCGATCTCCTGTCGCCGCGCCTCTCCCGCTTCGCCGCGCTGGGCGTTCAGACGCTCCAGATGGGCGGGCAGGGACGCACGCAACGCGCGGTCCAGCGCCCACCCCGGGATCCCGTCGAGGATGCCCAGCTCCTCCGGGGCGAGATCGATCACCGCATCCCGGTCAATGTCCGAGAGGTCGTTCCACCACAGGGCGTGGTCGTCGGGGGTCTTGTCCTTCAGCGCTGCGATCAAAGCGCCGACCGTGTCTGCCGAGATCATGCTCGAGTCGTACCAGATGGGCCGCGCGGATGGCGGGCGAAGCCGCCCCTCGCTGGCTGCGGGCCGACGACGACGCTAGGTTCGATGGGTGGCCGCGCTGTTGTCCGACACGTATCAGGAAGCCTGCTTGTGGCAGGAACAGTCAGACCCCCCGGTGCCCGAGTTATGCGATCCCCCCGCGCGAGCCGATCTGGTCGTCATCGGAGCCGGACTGTGTGGCCTGGCCGCCGCCCGTACCGCGGCCGAGGCGGGTCGCTCGGTTGTCGTCCTGGACAAGGAGCGACTGGGCTGGGGGGCGTCGAGCCGCAACGGGGGCATGGTGATCCCCGAGTTGAAGGCCGGCCCCACCACCCTTCGCAAGAAGTACGGCGAGCGGGGCGACCGGATGTTCGCGGAGGTCAATGAGGCTTTTGACTACGTCGAGGATCTCGCTCGCAGCGGAGCCTGCGACTACCGCCGAACCGGCATGCTCATGCTCGCCCACAGCCCGTTCCAGGTCAGCGCGGTCCAGCACGAAGCCGACGACCTGTCCCAGCACGGGCAGCCGGCGTACTTCGTGCGGAAGGAACAGCTGCCCGCCGAGGTCGGCAGTTCCACGTTCGCCGCCGGCATGGTCCTCGAGCGGACGGGGGGTCTGCACCCAGGACGATTTCATGCGCACCTGGCCCGTCGAGCAATGGCCGCGGGGGTTCAGATCCATGACCGAACGGCGGCCACCCACCTCGGGGGAGGTCCGGGCGCGCTGAACGTCATGACCACCCGCGGCGGCATCACCGCCCGCGACGTCCTCGTGGCGACCAACGCCTATGCCGACGACGTCATGCCCTGGCTCCACCGCCGCGTCACGCCGGTGTCGTCCTACATCATCGCCACGTCGCCGCTCGCGCCCGGACTCGCCGAATCCGTCAGTCCCACCGGACGTATGATGGTCGACACCAAGAACTTCCTGTTCTACTGGCGCCTCACCCCCGACGGCCGCATGGCCTTCGGCGGCCGACGCAGCCTTGATCCGGTGGACGTGTCGACGGCTCGCGATTTCCTCTACGACTCGATGATCCGCATCCACCCGCAGCTTGCCGGTGTCCCCGTCGACTACGCCTGGGGCGGGAGCGTGGCCGTCACCCTCGACCGCATGCCCCACGCCGGTGTGCACGACGGGGCCTGGTACGCCACCGGATGCAACGGCAGCGGCGTCGCGACCAACACCTGGCTCGGCCACCGGATCGCCCAGCACCTCACCGGCCAGGCACCGCCCCCCGCAGTGTCCGAGATCCGTCACTCCGCGATCCCCGCCGCTCGCTGGAGTTCGTCCTACCTGCCCGTGGTGAGCCGCTACTTCGCCTGGCAGGACAGCCGCTGATTCTGTAGTCGATCGGGGCAGTTTCTCTCTGCCCCGATCGCAATGCGGGCAGCCGTCGATTGCCCCGATGGCGATCGGGGCACCCCATCGCTGCCCCGATCGAATCGTGGTTCAGCGGTTAGGCTCGGGGGATGCCTTCCCGCGCGCGCAGTCTGGCCGAGGACCTGCGGGGCCGCAGCGACGATCAGTTGGCGCTGCTGCTCCGGCTGCGTCCTGGGCTTCTGCGGCCGGTGCCCAAGTCGTTCTCGGACCTGGCCCTGCGCGCCAACAGCGCGCCGTCGGTGATCGAGGCGCTTGACGACCTCACGGCCGCACAACTGGATGTCCTCGAGGCGTGCTGCGCGTTGGCGCCGGACGGCAGGTTCGGCCTGGCCGACGTGAGCCGGGGGCTCGATGCCGAGCCCGTCGGAGTCGCCACCCTCGTCGATGATCTGCTGGACCGGGTGCTGTTATGGGGCGGATCTGACGACCTACGGGTGCCGTCGGCGGTCCGCGAGGTCATGGGCCCCGAAGCAGGCGGCTTGGACGAGGTTGTGCGTCCGGGCTTCGCCCCGGTGCGGCAACTCGATCCCATGGTTCTGGCCGAACGACTGCAGTTGGCGCCCCCGGCAGCCGCCGACCTGATCCGGGATCACGCCTGGGGGCCGGCGGGTCTTCCGGACGGAACGGCGACCGCCTGGCTGGTTGCTCACGGACTGGCAGCCGAGGACGAGGCGGGCCGGGTGCTGGTCCCGCGCGAGGTGGCCTGGGTCCTGCGCCGCGGTCAGCTGCTTCTCGATCCGCGCCTGGTCGAGCCGGCCCTGCCCCAACCAGATTCCGACGCGGTGGCGGCCGCTGACCGCCACGCCGGTTACGCGGCCGACCAGTTCGTGCGGGACGTCGACCGGGTGATCGGCTACCTCACCACCGGGGCGCTGGGACGCCAGGCGAACGGCGCGTTCTCAGCCCGGGACTTCGACCGGCTGGTCGCGGCCGTTCCGATCGGCACCGCCAGGCTGGGTCTGATCCTGTCGTTGCTGTGGCAGTTGGGGTGGGTGGGAATGGACGACGACCGGCGCGTCCGCCCCACCGTGCACTTCCGAGAGGAGGCCGACGCACCGGTGGCACGACGGTGGGCGCTCCTCCTGGACGCCTGGCGCGGGTCCGGCCGCCCGGCCACCAGCGACCCGGCCCGCGTCCTGGCCCTCCCGGATGACCCGGCGTCACCCAAGAATCGCGAACTCGTCCTCACCGCCCTTCGAGCCGGCGCCGGCGCGGAAGTGGGCGCATGGCTGGCCTGGTGGCGCCCGCGGCGCCCGCTGGATCCGGCGCAGATTGCGGTGACCGTGTCCGAGACGGAGATGATCGGCGCCTCCTTCGCCGGCATCCTGTCGGCGCCGCTACGCGACCCCGACACCGATCCGGCCGCGGCCATCGCTGCCCACCTCCCGCCGCTGACGGATCAGATCATCCTGCAGGCCGATCTCACCGCAACCGCGCTGGGTCCCCTCATCCCCGCCGTCGAACGTCGGTTGGCGGAACTGGCCGACTGGGAATCCGGCGGCGGGGCCACCGTCTTCCGCTTCTCCCCCCAACGGATTCGGGCCACGCTGGCCCGGGGCGCCGACCCGCAGCAACTGATCGATTGGCTCACCGGCATCGCGGCCACCGACGTACCGCAAGCCCTGCAGTTCATGATCAAGGACAACGCCGCAGTCCTCCCCCACCTCACCGTCCACCGCGCGACGACCGTCGTCACGGGCAGCATGGCGGAAGTGGCAGCCGTGCTCGGCGACGCGGAGTTGGCCCGGGCAGGGCTGCGGCAGGTGGCACCAGGGGTCCTCGTCAGCGACCTGGCTCCCGGTGAACTGTCTGAACTGCTCCGGGCGTCCGGCCGGTCAGCCGAGCAACCCGACCAACCGGCAACCATGATCTCCCCGGACCTGCCGCCGCGGCCCGCACAAGGGGCCACCCCGCTGCCGACCCGCGTGGTCGCTTCCCTGCGCCGGGTCGAAGACCGGGGCACACCGACGGCGCACCCGCCCGAGACGCTGCGCAGCAGCGGCCCGGCGGAACTGATCGACGTCCTCCAACGCGCCGTCGTCGGCCACGAACGGATGTGGCTGAGCTTTGCCGGTGACGGCGGCGATCGGATCACTCACCTCGCCGAGCCGCTGGCGCTGGACGCCGGCGAAGTGTGCGCCTTCGACCACACGGCCGGCGAGATCCGCACCATCCCGCTCGCCCGGATCGTGGCCTTCGCCGATGCGATGACCCCGCCCGCACCCTGACCGCGACCGGCGTCAGCGACCACCCCGCGGCCTGGAGCGGACAACCGCGAGTGGGGGCACGCCCAGGAATGGGCGATCCCTGAGGTTCGGGGGATAATCGTCTGATGACTTCCGGCCCGTTGATCGTCCAGAGCGACAAGACCCTGCTCCTCGAGGTCGATCATGAGCAGTTCGTCGACTGCCGCAACGCGATCGCACCGTTCGCCGAACTCGAGCGCTCCCCCGAACACATCCACACGTACCGCATGAGTGACCTCGGACTATGGAATGCGGGCGCCGCGGGATACGACGCTGAAGCCGTCGTGGACACCCTCATCCGCTACAGCCGATTCCCCGTCCCCCATTCCTTGTTGGTGGACGTCGCGGAAACCATGTCCCGCTACGGCCGCCTGCAGTTGCAGATGTCCCCGGTCCATGGGTTGATCCTCAGCACCGCAGAGCCCGCACTTCTCGACGAGGTCCTGCACAGCAAGAAGATCCAGCCGATGGTGGGCGACCGCTTGGAGCCCGGCACGGTCCGGGTTCATCCCAGCGAACGCGGTCGGCTGAAGCAGGTGCTCGTGGGGCTCGGCTGGCCGGCGGAGGATCTCGCCGGCTACGTGGACGGAGAAGCCCACGAGATCACCCTCGCGACCGACGACTGGCACCTGCGCGACTACCAGCAGCAGGCCGTGGACGGTTTCCTGGCCGGGGGGTCGGGAGTGGTGGTCCTCCCCTGTGGGTCAGGCAAGACGCTCGTGGGCGCGGCGGCGATGGCTGACCTCGGGGCCACGACCCTGATCTTGGTGACCAATACGGTGTCGGCGCGGCAATGGAAGTCGGAGTTGCTGCGACGCACCACGCTCACCGAGGAGGAGATCGGCGAGTACTCGGGCGCCCGCAAGGAGGTCCGGCCGGTGACCATCGCGACATATCAGGTGCTCACCACCCGGCGGAAGGGCGCCTACCCACACCTGGATCTGTTCGACGCCCGTGACTGGGGTCTGATCATCTACGACGAGGTGCATCTGCTGCCGGCGCCGGTCTTCCGGTTCACCGCCGACATCCAGGCCCGACGTCGGTTGGGGCTGACTGCGACCCTCATCCGCGAGGACGGCCGCGAACGTGACGTGTTCGGGCTGATCGGCCCCAAGCGGTTCGACGCCCCGTGGCGGGAGATCGAGGCTCAGGGGTGGATTGCCCCGGCTGACTGCACCGAGATCCGGGTCAGTCTCGCCGATTCGGAGCGGGCGGCCTATGCGGTGGCGGAGTTCGACGACAAGTACCGGCTGGCCGCCCACGCCCCCGCAAAGACCCGGGTCGTGCGCCACCTGCTGAAGAAACACGAAGGCGAACAGACGCTGGTGATCGGTCAGTACCTTGATCAACTCGACCACCTGGCCGAGACCCTGGCGGCCCCACTGGTCACCGGCAAGACCCCGGTGAAAGAACGTGAGCGGCTCTTCCAGGCCTTCCGGACCGGCGAACTCACCACCCTGGTCGTGTCGAAGGTCGCGAACTTCTCGGTCGACCTGCCGGAGGCGACCGTGGCGATCCAGGTGTCGGGAACTTTCGGTTCCCGGCAGGAGGAGGCGCAGCGGCTCGGGCGGGTGCTGCGCCCCAAGTCAGATGGGCGGACGGCGCACTTCTACACCATCGTCACGCGTGAGACGGTGGACGCGGATTTCGCCGCCAAGCGGCAGCGATTCCTGGCGGAGCAGGGGTATGCCTATTCGATCGTCGACGCCGACGACCTGCTGTACGGCTGAGCGACTATGGGGCAGAGTGGACTGGCGGCGAGCGGACTCAGTATCGCGTGAGTTCGGCGATGCGGGGCTTGATCTCGAACAGGTAGATCAGGGCCACCACGACACCGGCGATCCCGATGATCCCGAGCGGGTCGAACAGCAGCCCCGTCAGCGCCGACAGCCCGGTCAACACGAGCCACAGCGTCTTGGTCTGACGCTGGACGGCAGGGAACGCATCCGGGCGCTGGCGCAGGCAGTCGACGAACGCCCACACCTTCAGCGCCGCGAACACCGCCCAGACGACGATCGTGACGATGCTCTGGAATGCCATGAAGCCGGTCATGTGCGCCCTTCCGCAGGTGAGGGAGCCACCCTACGGGCGACTCCCTCACATCAACAATCAGCGGTCAGAGACCGACAGCCTCGCGGATGAGCACCACGGACTTGGTCAGGCTCTCGCGCAGATCGACGACGAGTTCCTCGACCTTGTCCGGCGCGGTCATGACGGCGTCCTGGATGTTGTCCAGGGCCCGGACGACACCGAGACGAACCTCTTCGGCGGTGGGCAGGTCGACCTTGGGGAGATCAACCTTGGGCAGATCGACGTGCGGCACCTTCGGCAACTCGACGTGAGGCAGTTCGAGCACCGGCAGTTCCAACGATGCCAGGTCGATGCTGCGCAGTTCGGTCAGCTTGTCGAACCAGGCGCGCACCTGGTCGGTCGGGGCCGCCGCAGCAGCCACGGGCTGCGTCTTCGACGACTCGGGCTTGCTCGGCTGCGCCTTCGCAGTCTGTGTCTTCGTGGGCTTGGCCGCCGTCGTCTTCGGTGCGACTGGGCGCGGTGCCGCCGGCTTGGAGGTCTTGGCCTTGGCGGTGGTGGCCTTGCGGGTCGACGCCTTGGTGGTCGCGGCCTTCTTCGAGGTGGCCTTCGTGGCCCGGGCGGTGGACTTCTTGGCGGCAGACGTGGCGGGGGCCTTCTTGGCCGGCGCCTTGCGGGCCGCGGTCGGAGAGGTGTTGGTGGCGGTCTTCTTCGTGGCGCTCGACTTGCTGGTACTCACGGTCCGGAACTCCTGTGTTGGCGGACGAGGCAATAACCTCGAAGCGGATATCCGATACATACCCGCACTTCATTGTCCGCAACCACCGCCGATCCACCAAACTCGCCAAGGCGATACGGATCACATTCCGCACCGTAGGCAGCGGAACACGCACCGGCTGATCACGGTGAGACGGGACCGCCCTGGTACCGATGCGCCAGCTCAGTGGTGAGGGTGTCGATGATCTCGTGGACCTCGCTACGAGTGCGCGAGACCAGTTTCTCCTGTTCATCCAGCCGGGCGATCGCGGACCGGATCTCGTCGGGACTCATGGATCCGACATCGGACAGGCCGACGTCGGCGATCACTCGCTCCACGTATCGGCGCCGCTCGGCGAGCCGGGTCGGTTCCGCCACCAGATGCCGGCTCGAGGACCCGGGCGCCGGTGCGTGGCTGACCATCGCCTCGGTCAGGCGTCGCACCAGATCGTCATCGGACTCGTTGGGAGCCAGGTCCAGTTCCGCCGACAGGATCTCGATCCGACCCTGAAGCATCCGGCGGATGTAGGACAGGTCTGCCTCCTCCTGCATGGCCGTCTGGCGACGCTCACGCAGTTCGGTCATGGGCAGTTCCGACAGGCCGACCAGGAACTCGGGCGCCATGACGCGATCGATGCGCCGCCGCCCCCCGGGCATCGCAGTCACCATGGCCACACCTCCGAGTCCGGATTCAGGGTAGCCAGAACGGCGGCACAGGGGTACCGGTTGGTTCAAGACTGCCGCCATCCGGACCGAAGGTATAGCGACCGACGGAGTCGCCGTGACAACTGCGCCACCCCCCTTGGCTGAGTGGACCGAGGAGTTGCTGGACCTGGTCGCCCAAGAGGCGACCGGGCGGGTGGTGCTGTCCGGAGCCGCGGGGGAACAGGGGTGGCTCTACCTGCGCGACGGTTTGGTGAGTGGCGTGTCCGCCAGCGCGCGGCGACCCCTGCTGGCGCATCGGTTGATCGCCTTCGATGCGCTGCCCGCCCCACAGGTCCAACGTGCGTTGGCCGCCGTACGTCAGCAGCCGGGGATGAGACTGCTCGACCTGATCGTGTCCCAGCGCCTGGTGGCCCACGGCTTCGTCGAGACCTTTCTGCGCAACGTGATGGCAGAGCACGTGGCGGTGATGCTGCACGGCCCCGGCGGGGAACTGCGGCTCGAGGCGGGGCGGGTCCAGCGCAGCACTCCACTTCTGGTCGACCTGCACGATGTGCTGGCCATCGCATCGGTGGTCCCGTTCGCGTTCCCCGAGGAGATCGCCGACCACTCGATGACAGCGATCGCCGGGTCGTTCGCGGCCGCAGCTGCGATCCACCGTTCCGTGATGACGGCCTCGGACGGGCGCCGACGGCCGGTGGACGTGGCCGATGAGTGCGGCCTCACCGCGGGCGAGACGCTGCAGGTCATGGCCGAGTTGCAGCAGCATGGCGCCCTAGAGCTGGCGCCACCCTCGTCCGGCACCTGGTCCGATCCACTCACCGGGGCCGCCCCCCTCCCCGGAGCGGGCGCGGCGCCGGCGACGCTGCAGCCCGCAGCGGTTCACGTCCCGCCAGCGACCACCCTCCCGGACCCCGCCGCGCCGACACCCGCACCCCCGAAACCCACGGCACCCGAGAGCCCGCCGCCCCCGCCCGTGGTGACTCCGTTCACGCCCGCCGCGGTGGAGGAGGTACCGCCCCCGCAGCGAGCGGCGCACACGGGCGAATCGCGCCGCGAGGCGTTGTCAGCGCTGAAGAACCTGACCGACGCGATCGCCGACCCGGGCGCCGCCCATGCCGACCCGCCGCCGACCGAGGTCGCGCCGCAAGCCGAAGTGACCACGACCGGCCGGGTGTGGGCGAATCG
>CAZVYU010000064.1:0-2429 GCA_964631645.1 uncultured Actinomycetes bacterium | reverse complement strand
CCATCCCCAGCGGTGACCTCGGCGCCGGGGGCCGGCGTCCGATCGGCGGAGCCGTCCAGGTGGAGCAACACCAGTCGGCGGGGCGGACGGCCCATGTTGTGCGTGCGCGCCACCGTCTCCTGGCCGCGGTAGCAGCCCTTGGCCAGGTGCACCGCAGGCCCGATCCAGCCCAATTCGTGGGGCAGGGAGCGAGCATCGGTGTCGATCCCCAGCCGCGGGACCGCGGCCGCGACCCGCAACGCCTCCCACGCCCAGGTTCCGCTGCGCGCCGGCGCCGCAGCCAGCAGTTCCGCGGCGGCGATCCGGGGCACGAGATGCTCCGTGGCCGCGAAGGTCGCGGGACGGCGTGGCACATACTTCTCCGCACCTCCGCCCCGGTCGGTCCCGGCAGGAGTGGTTCCCGTCCCGGCGAACTCGTCGGGTACCCGCCACTGCGCTGCCTCCTGCGCCAGTGGTTCGCGGCGGCCGACGCTTCCGATGACCGCCCAATCGGAGGACACATCCGACACCTCGACCTGCCGCAGGAATTGCATGGACCGCAGGTACTCGACCAGCGGCGTCGCCGCCCCGGGCTCGACGGTGATCCAGGTCGTGGTCCCGTCATCGACCAGGTGGAGTTCCTGTTCGACTCGCCCGTGCGGGTCCAGGATCAGGGCCAGCCGGGGGATGCCCGGCGGGAGGTCGTCGAGTTTGGCCGTGGTGAGGTCGTTCAACCAGTCCAGCCGGTCCGGGCCGACGATCGTGACGACACCTCGGTGGGACAGGTCCACGAGTGCTGTGCCCGCCAGCAATTCGCGCTGTTCGGCCAGGGGATCGCCGTAATGCCACGGGACCCCCGGATCGGCGGAGTCCGAAGGTGGCGGGACGGATTCGACGGCCATGTCGTCAGTCTGCCTGCGCCCGGCAGTCCGCGCAGAGCCCGTGAACCGCGGAGTGGGTGACGTCGACCCGGAATCCGGTGCGGCGCAGGACCTCGTCGGCGAAGCCGGCCGCGGACTGCAGATCAACGCTCTGCACGGCCCCACAGCGCAGGCAGGACAGATGGATGTGCGGGGCGGTGCCCGACAGGTGGTAGACGCTCGCCCCACCCAGGTGGGTGTGTTCGATGACGCCGAGGTCCTGCAGCACGGCGAGGGTCCGATACACCGTGGACAGGCTCAGATCGGGGTCCGACGAATGCAGGTACGCATGGACGGACTCGGCACTGGCGTGGGGTAGCTCGGCCACCGCCCGGGCCACCGCCTCGCGTTGCGGGGTGATGCGGTGACCTTGGGCCCGCAGTCGATCGCGCCAGGCTTCTTCAGTCACCGGGTTGCTGGGGCTTGAGCCGGGCCGCCAGGTGATTCTGTCGTTCGAGGCCCATCGCGGCCATATCGAACGTCCACAGCAGATCACCTTCGACCAGTCCGTACAGACGGTGGCCCGCGGTGTAGGGCTTGGAGTCCTCGGTGCGGGCGACGACGTCCGTGCGTAGTTCCAGTTTTGCGCCGGTGATGGTGTCGTCGACCAGCCCCGTCACCTCGACCTGGCCCTCCCAGATCTCGGCGTACCCGGTGGGGTGGGAGAGGAGGAGTTCGACCGACCGATCCTTGGGCGCCCGCAGGAAGCCGGTCTCGGTACCCGTGGGCCGCACCCGTTCGCCGGCGTCGTCAAGCAGCCAAGAACGCGACCAGTAAGTCAGGAAAGGGCGACCGTCGCACGAGAACTGGATCTCCTGGCCGAACCGGAAATCCTCGATGGTCGGGTATTGGCCCGTCCCGACCCCGACCCAGTGCCCGATCAGCCAGGACACCGGCATCAGTTCGGCGGGCAGGGCGCTCAGCTCTGCCCCTTGAACAACTGCAGGATCACGTACACAGCGAACCAGACGATCGCGATGCTCGCCACGACCAGCAGGCCTTCGAAGAATAGGGTCACGCCCCCACGATACCGGCGGGCGTAGGGTCGGGGCGTGGCCGACTCGTTGGTAGTGAAGGTGACCGCCGGAGCCGACGACCCGGAACGCTGTGCCCAGGCCTTCACCGTGGCCGCCACTGCCGTTGCTGCCGGGGTGCCGGTGTCCCTGTGGTTGACCGGCGAGGCCGCCTGGTTGGCGCTGCCCGGGCGGGCCGAGGAGTTCGTCCTTGCGCACTCGGCACCCGTCGCTGACCTGCTCGGCTCGGTGCTGACGGAGGGGCAAGTGACGCTGTGCACCCAATGTGCCGCCCGTCGCGACATCGGTCCCGCCGACCTGATCCCGGGCATCACCATCGCCGGCGCCGCCGCCTTCGTGGCACAAGTCATGGCCCCGGACACCCAGGCGCTCGTGTACTGACCCTCCGGCGGTAGGCGCGGCAGCTCCCACAGGCCGCGGGGTGAGGAGGCGCGACAGCCCCACCGGCCGCGGGGTGAGTAGGCGCGACAGCCCCCACCGGCCGCGGGGTGAGTAG
>CAZVYU010000063.1:0-14810 GCA_964631645.1 uncultured Actinomycetes bacterium | reverse complement strand
GCGTTCAACGACATCAAGGAGGGCGACATCATCGAGACGTTCGAGGAGCGCGAGAAGGAGCGGGCCTGATGACCAGCCACGAGGATCGGGTGCGGCGGCTCGCCGACCGGATCAAGGTGATCATCGCGGAACTGCTCGAGAAGCGGATCAAGGATCCCCGGCTCGGCTTCGTGACGATCACCGATGTCCGCCTGACCAACGACATGCGTGAGGCCACGGTGTTCTACACCGTTCTGGGCGAGGACGTCGACCGGGAAGCGACGGCCGCGGCGCTGGAGTCCGCCAAGGGGCATCTGCGCACTGAGGTCGGCCGGATCACGGGGGTCCGGTTCGCGCCATCGCTCACTTTTGTGCTCGACGCCCTGCCAGAGACTGCGGCGCACATCGAGGACCTCCTGAAACAGGCTGCGGCGTCCGACGCACAGGTTCAGGAGAAGGCGGCTGTGGCCGACTATGCCGGGGCTGCGGACCCGTATCGCTCCGATGACGAGGCGGACCCGGTCGAGCAGTGAGCGCGCCCGCCGGGGTGCTGCTGGTCGACAAGCCGGTGGGGCCCTCCAGCGCCGCCGCCGTGGCCCGGGTCCGTCGCGCCCTCGGCGAACGCCGGGTGGGTCACGCCGGAACACTCGATCCGGCGGCGAGCGGCCTGCTGGTGCTCGGCGTGGGTTCCGGCACCCGATTGCTGACCTTCCTCGTGGGACTGGACAAGGCCTACGACGCCACCATCCGGCTCGGGATCGCGACCGACAGCGACGACGCCGAGGGGGTGGTGCTCAGCGCCGTCGGCTGTGGTGCGGAGGTTCAGGTGGAACCCGCACTGGCGCAGTTGCGCGGCAGCTTCCGCCAGCGGCCGGCAGCGGTGTCGGCGATCAAGGTGGCCGGTCGTCGTTCGTATCAGCGCGTGCGGTCCGGTGAGGACGTGGTGCTCCCGGCCCGACCCGTCACGGTCACATCTTTCGAGGTGCGGGATCGGCGTACGAGCACCGTGGGGGCGACTGCCGTCGTGGATCTGGACGTCTCGGTCACCGTCTCCAGCGGAACCTATGTGCGCGCCCTGGCCCGGGATCTCGGTGACCTTCTGGGGGTCGGCGGCCATCTGACCGCGCTGCGGCGCCTCCGGGTGGGTCCCTTCGACGTGGCCGACGCCGTCCCCTGGGAACGCCTCGGTCCGGATGCCCGGCTCCTGGATCTTGGCGCGGTCGCTCGCCAAGTGCTGCCCACCGTGGTCCTCGACGGTCAGGAAGCCCGGGCGGCGGCGCACGGTCTTCGACTGCCCTGCGACGGAACCGCCGAGCCGACCGCTCTGATCGCCCCCGACGGCGGACTCGTCGCCGTGGCCACCTGCCGGGATGGCCGATGGAAGTATCACTTCGTGGTGGCCGGCGTTTCCGATCGGCTCGACTCTGACAGTCTGGAGCGGCCATGAACATCGTGACCGGACCACCGCAGGCAGGGACCGGAACACCCAGCGTCGTCACCATCGGAGTTTTCGACGGGGTGCACCGCGGACACCGGCACCTCATCGGGGTCGCGCGCGCTCAGGCCGACGAACGCGGTTTGCCGCTGACCGTTGTGACGTTCGATCCGCACCCCATGACGGTGGTCCGACCGGACCAGGCGCCGCCGCGACTGTCGACGTTGGATCAGCGGTTGGAACTGCTCGATGCGGTCGGCGCCGACACCGTGCGCGTGGTCACCTTCGACACCGACACCGCGCAGTTGTCCGCCGAGGACTTCGCGACGGCGTATCTGATCGAGGAGTCCGGGGCCCGCGCGGTGATCACTGGCGAGAACTTCCGATTCGGACACCGGGCCGCAGGGGATCTGGCGCTCCTCCAGCGACTCGGTGGCGACGCCGGGTTCACCGTGACCGGAGTCCCCTTGGCCGGTGACGAGTCGGCCGCGTGGTCCTCGACCCGGATCCGCGGCCTGGTCGCGGGCGGCGACGTGACGGCCGCGGCAATCGGCCTGGCGCGACCCCACCGGGTGGAGGGCGAGATCGTGCACGGGGATCACCGAGGACGGGAGTTGGGGTATCCCACCGCGAACCTCGACCCGCTGCCCCGGTCGTGTGTGCCGCGCGACGGCGTGTACGCGGGCATGGTGGTCCTCGACCCCTATGGCCCCGGTCACCGATCGGTCCCTGCCGCGATCTCAGTCGGTGCGAACCTGACGTTCGGCGGCACCGAGCCGCGGGTCGAGGCCCACATCATCGAGCCCGGGGAGTGGGATCTGTACGGCCGGCAGGTGGCGCTGGACTTCACGGCCCGGATCCGCGGGATGGTGGCGTTCGACACCGCCGACGATCTGCTCGATGCGATGGCCGGGGACGTCCTCGCCGCGCAGCGCCTGGTCGGTCAGGCCGACGCCTGATCGGCGGTCCCGGTCACAGAGTCATCCCCACGGTCCCAGCGGCCCAGCCAGATCCCCAGTGGCAGCAGCAGCAGCATCGAATAGGACGCCCAGAGCGGCTGCCACAGCGAGAACAGGCCGATCACCACGAAGAACACGCAGTAGACCACCGACTTCAGCATGCGCAGCTGGGACAGGGACACTCCCGGTGTCTGCAATTCCGGGTGGCGTTTGACGTGCCAGCCGATGAGGGTGAGGAACGCGGAGATGGCGGCCAGATTCAGGGTGTAGATCAGTCCCCAGCCGTTGGCGAAGCTCACCTGGGCGATCAGTTCCGTCGAGAACGGCAGCAGGACGATGCTGAAGAGCCAGCCGATGTTCAGCCACGTCAGGGCACCGTCGTAGGCGTCGATCGCCTCGAACATCCGGTGGTGGATCAGCCAGTAATTCGCCAGGACGACGAACGAGATGACGAACGCCCAGAACGTCCCGGAGTCCTCCTGCCACAGCTCCGCGGGTGAAGTCCGCTCGGTGATCTTGCTCGCCACGTCGGTGATCGGCAGCACCAACAGGGTGATCGCGATGGCCACGACCGCGTCACTAAAGTTCACCAGTCGGTCGAAACCCCGCTCCGTGTGCAGCGCCGGTCCGATTTCCACGGTCCCAAGTTAGCGGCCGCAGTGGTCATTGGCCCTGACTTGGGCTCGCCAGAGGCAGTCGATCGTTACCGACCGTCCGCGGCCCCGCGTTATCGTTGCCCCATGTCGGATTCCTGTGCACTGGACGTGTGCGCATGACGACATCACCTGCCGTCGCGCAGGACAGCGAGTGGATCGGCGCCCGCCGGGACTTCTGGTCGTACCGGACCCTGATCTGGAACTTCGCGCGCAGGGATCTCAAGACCCGCTACCGGGGAACCTTCCTGGGGTGGATCTGGTCGCTGGTCCTCCCGCTCGCCACCCTGATGGTGTACACGGTGGTGTTCTCCGTCGTCTTCCGGGCGCAGCCGCCGCCCTTCGGCAACGGACGAACCGGGATCTACTCGGTGTGGCTGTTC
The DNA here is from genome assembly GCA_964631645.1 of uncultured Actinomycetes bacterium. Lineage (GTDB taxonomy): Bacteria > Actinomycetota > Actinomycetes > S36-B12 > CAIWTL01. The sequence goes on along the minus strand of CAZVYU010000063.1, from coordinate 11,401 downwards.
GTCGGACTCGTCGCCTGGCAGTTCCTGGCCCACGGCATCAACACAGCAGTGCCCAGTCTGATGTCGGCCGGTCGGCTGCTGCAGAAGATCTACATCCCCAGCTACGTTCCGGTGATCGGCTCGCTGGTGGCCACGGCGCTGCAGTCGGCCGTCGAACTCGGACTGGTGCTCCTGATCCTGCTGATCCTCGGCAACGTCGGGGTCAGTTGGCTCGTGCTTCCGGTCATCCTGGCGTTCTACTTCGTCTTCGTCACCTCGGTGTCCCTGGCGTTGTCCATCATGAACGTGTACATGCGCGATCTGCGCCACGTTGTCGCCGTGGTGCTGCAGTTGCTCTTCTTCGCCAGCGCGGTGCTCTACCCGGTGGACCAGTTGCCGGAGGAGATGTGGGGCCTGCCGATGCGCGACATCATGTCGCTCAACCCGGCCATCGTGTTCATCGGCTCCCTGCGTGACTGTCTGTACGGGCTGCAGACGCCGGGACCGATGGCGTTCCTGTTGATGGCGGTGTGGTCGGCGGTCGCCGTCGGTATCGCCGTGGTCGCGTACCGCCGTAAGGGCCAGGACATCGGGGAGTCGGTGTGACCCAGGTGCCGGACCGGCTCGAACCCTCCCGCCGCTCAGCTCAAGCCGGCAACGCCATCGAGGTCCGGGGCTTGTCCAAGCGGTTCTCGATGAGCCGCGGCGGCAGGCGGACGTCGGTGAAGGAACGACTGGTGCGCGGCAGCAGCGCCCGACCCGAGGACTTCTGGGCGCTGCGGGACGCGACGTTCGACGTCCCGCGTGGGTCCATGTTCGGCATCATCGGCCACAACGGCTCGGGTAAGTCCACGGCTCTGAAGGTGCTCACCGGGATCTACCGGCCCACGTCGGGTTCGGTGCGTGTCAATGGTCGCGTGTCCGCCCTGCTCGAACTGGGCGCCGGATTCCACCCGGAACTGACCGGCCGGGAGAACATCACGCTCAACGCCTCCATCCTGGGGCTGTCGCCACAACGGATCGACGAGGTCACCGACGACATCATCGAATTCGCCGACATCGGCGACTTTATCGACACCCCGATCAAGGTCTACTCGTCGGGAATGCATGTCCGCCTCGGCTTCGCCATCGCGGTCAACGTGAACCCCGAGATCCTGATCATCGACGAGGTCATCGCGGTCGGCGACGAATCGTTCAAGCGCAAGTGCTACGACTATCTGCACGATCTGCGGCGCCGGGGCACCACCATCGTCATCGTCACTCATTCCATGGGCATCATCCGGGATTGGTGTGATCTGGCGATGTGGCTGGACCACGGCGAGATGCGGGCTCTCGGCCCGGGACCCGAGGTCGTGGAGGCCTATCTGCGTTCGGTGAACGATTCCGAGGCGCGCAGCGGGAAACGGCCCGCACCGCGCACAGACGGTTCCGGTCCTGAGCCGGCGTCGCCGACTCGGCACGGCAGCGGTGAGGTCCAGATCCGGTCGGCCGAACTGCGCTCCGGGGATTCCCCCGTGGACGTTCTCGTGACCGGCGAGAGCGGGACCGTGCGGTTGCACTACCGAGCCGGTGAGGATGTCCCGGAGGCAGTCTTCGGGCTGAAGTTCGTCACCGAGCAAGGGGTGGTCGTCTCCGGGCCGAACTCCGGCGTGGCCGGCGCCGTGGCGGTGCCACGAGGATCCGGCTACGTCGACTACGACATGACACCGGTTCTGCTGGCGCCCGGCTCCTACTCCCTCGACGTCGCAGTCGTCCATGGCGGCCACGTGTTCGACTACGTCACTGCGTGTGCGACCGTGCGGATCCGCGACGACGGGCTCAGCCAAGGGGGGGTCGTCCGACTTCCCGGCACCTGGTCGCCGGTCCACCCGGTCAATGAGACCGCCGAAGCCCGGCCGGCTGCCACGATCGAGCAGGACTGAACCCGGTCACAACGGCTGGCGGTCGAGCGCGCCCAGAATGGCATGCCGGTAATCCGACGCCTCCTCGCGGCGGCAGATCTCGGCCACTGCCGGGTCGGCCCAGAGCGACCGGAGCGCGTCGCACTGCCGGGGGGTCAGGAAGGTCCGGAGCGTGGACGTGTCGTGATCGAAGGTCGCGGCCCGAACTGGTGCTTCCGGCGGCAGCTGGGTCAGTGCGGGGAGATGTCCGGCCTCTGCGAACAACCGTGCGAACAGCTTCTCGAGTGACGCCGGTCGCGGGATGTGGAAGGCGCGCGCATCCCACAGCGCCTGTGCGCTCGCCACGGTGGTCGCGACTGCTGCGGGATGCGGGAGAGCCTGGTTGACGCGCTGCGCACTCTGGCTGCGGCGGCCCTCGGCCAGTTTCACCAATCGGGCGCGCACCTTCGGATTCTTCGACGCCGAGGGGAGGGAGTCCAGCGTGCTCAGGAACAGCGCCACCGAATCCCAGGGGTCGGCCGCCACGCGGACTGCGGCGGGATAGTGACGAGCCAACAGATCCAGGGTCACCTGGTCGGTCGCCAACTCGCGGTGCAGGACCGCACTGGCATCCATGGGCGGCCCCACCCGGGCCAGATGTTTCAGGCTGCTCCATGCCTTCTCTTCGGGGTCCCGGACCATGTACACCACGGTCACGTCATAGTCCCGCTCGAGCAGCGCCACGGCGGCCGCATAGTCGTCAGGAGCGGAGGTGAGCAGTTCCCACCAGACTTCGCTGCTCAACACCGTCACGCAGCCGTTTCGTCGATCCTGTGCGATCTGATCGGCGACCGACGTGGGATCGGTGTCGACGAACCGCGCCGGGATGTGTGCGTGACGGGACATGAAGGCGGCCGGCAGGGCCGCGTGCTGGGAGCCGACCCGGCCCGCCTTGGGATAGTGGACCCCGGCAGCGGCCAAGGGTCGAGGGTGGGTCGCCAGATAATCCTGGATCGCGGTGGTCCCGGTCTTGTGCTGCCCGATATGGAGGACCAGGGGTTCTCGCGATGGCATCCTGCATGTTATCCGGCGGCCTCGGGCGCTGACTGCCGCCGGTATCGTGGCCCCGAGGTGAGGCGCGATGAGCGACAAGGACGGGATTACCGGACCTGATCTGCTGCCGGCGACGGTGGTGACGGCGCTCATGGTGGCCCTCACCTCCGGGGCACCCCACACGGCTGCTGAGGCATTGCTCGGCGCGCGCGAAGTGGATCCCGAACTGGCCGATACCCTCGTGGCGACCGTTCGCAGTGACCGGCCGCCGGCGGAGATCGCGATCGCGATCGGGGACGTGATCCGGTCCCAAGATCCTGCCGGGAGGGCAGCGGCCAACGAGTTCTACCGGGCCGCGTTCTACCTCGGCGACGGTTGGCAGAAGGCCGTGCACAACCCACTGTTCGCCCGTTTCGCGGCCAACAAGGCGGGCCAGCCCTACGACAAGTGGGTCCACTACTTCGACATCTACCAGCGGACCCTGCAGCCGTTCGTGGGGACCGACGCCCGGGTCCTCGAGATCGGGGTGTTTCACGGGGGCGGTTTGGACCAGCTGGCCTTCTTACTCGGTCCGAACGCACGACTGGTCGGCGTCGACGTCGACCACACGGCCGCCGCCGCCTGCGGCGACCGGTTCCCCGTCGCCGTGGGGGATCAGGCGGATCCCGACTTCCTCGCAGCAGTGGTGGCCGAGCATGGTCCCTTCGACGTCATCATCGACGACGGCGGACACACCATGAAGCAGCAGATCGGGTCCATCGAGACTCTGTTCCCGACGTTGGCACCCGACGGCGTCTACCTGGTGGAGGACACCCACACGTCCTATCTGAGCGAGTACCAGGACGGACCGACGACGTTCATGGAGTGGACCAAGAAGCGACTGGACGACCTCAACGCCTATCACCACAGCCGCGACCGGGAGCTGCCCCTGTGGGCGACCGACGTCAGCGGCATCCATGTGTACGACAGCATCGTGGTGTTCGACAAGAACGGACACCCGCCGCCCTTCGCCGAGGTCGTCGGGGTGGGGACAGCCCTGCAGGCGGAACGGTCGCAGGACCTGACCCTGCTGTTCCAGCAGGCCACCATCAACGCACGGACCGCGGAAGCGGTGTCGGATCGCCGAGCAGCCGCGCAGGCACGTGCCGAGCTGGCCCAGGCGTCCGAGATCCTGGCTCGGACCCAGGCCGAACTGGCTGCGAGCCGCGACGAACTCGCCCGGGTGGACGAAGCGTTGGAACGTAATCATGCGGTCCTGCGGGCCCTGCGCGAGACGCGCACGTGGCGCTGGTCCACCGCTGCCCGATCGGCGGCCCGGCGAGTGCGCCGGGACCTGTCGTGACGCGGATCACCGCGGACTGCTGGTATGAGGCGGGAACTCGCCGTGACCGGGGGTGGCGCCCAGGACGTGTGGCACTGATCGCCCAGTGGTCCCGCGGCACGGTGGTGTCGCGGTCTGTGGACGAGTTGACCCGACAACTCGCAAGTGTCGGGTTCGACGTCCTCGTCATCAGTGCCTGCGAGGCGCCGGGACCCCTGCAGTGGCCGCTGGGACTACCCGACCGGACCACGGTCCTCCGGCGTCGCAACGTGGGTCACGACTTCGGATCCTGGGCCTCAGCGCTGGCGACGTTCCCGCAGTTGTTGCGGGCCCGGCGCGTCGTCCTGGCCAACGACAGCATGATCGGCCCCTTCCGATCGTTGCGCCGGGAACTGCAGCTGATGGAGCGGCATCCGGTGGATGTCTGGGGTCTGACCGCCGGGACTCAGGTCCTGCCACACCTTCAGACCTACTTCTTGTGTTTCCGGGACGGGATCCTGGCCGATCGCCCGTTGCGCGACTACTGGGCCAGCATCGTGCCGCACGCGTCGAAGTGGGAGACGGTCGAAGCCAACGAGCTGGGCCTGGCGCGCCTGCTCAAGGCGGAGCGTTACACCTGGCAGAGTGTCTACCCCGCCCCACCACCGGGGGAGCCCAACCGGACCATCGGGGGATGGGAAGCACTGCTAGCAGCCGGTTTCCCGTTCGTGAAGCGGATGCTGGTGGCGCACGACACGTTCGAACACGAACGGTTTCGCGTCACCCGCACCGACATCGCGGACGCTGTTCGGCAGCGGTACCCGGTCGACCTGGAGGAATGGATCTGATGGTTGCGTCGGCCCCTGCGGGTTTCGATCGCCTGGTCTTCGTCCACGTCGGGAAGTGCGCCGGGACCAGCGTCGCTTTGGGGCTGCGCAAGTTCGGAGCCCGGTACGAGGAACTGCACTGCCTGGGAGCCACGCCGCGCGACCCCGCGACGCATGCTCACCGGATGGTGGAACGACTGTCCGCGACCCGCGGGTCCTACTTCCTCATCGTGGTCCGCGACCCGGTCCAACGACTGATCTCGGCGTTCAACTACGACCTGTTCTTCAAACGGATCCAGGCGGACCGGCGCGGGCCGGACGGGCGCTGGGCGGAGATCTACGACCGGTTCCCCACCATCGACGACTTGGGCCTCGCCCTAGGGGACACCGGGTCGGAGCAGCAGTGGTGGGCGCGGCGGGCGCTGACGGCCAGCGGTCTCCACCTGCAGTTCGGCCTCTCCTGGTACATCCCGCCCGAGATCGCCCATCGGTTCACCCCGGAGAACAGCTTCGTCATCCGGACCGAGGCAGCCCAGTCGGATTTTGATCGATTCTGCGCCCAGGTTCTCGATCCGGCGGCCGACGGGGTACCTCTTCTGACCCGCGAACTGAGCGATTACCGCGACCAGCTGCCGGACGGGGCACAGGAGTTGTCGCAGGCGGCGAAGCACGGACTGATGACGTGGAGCCGTCCCGAGTACGACGTCCTGGACACCTTCTACCGACAGGGCCTGATCGCATCTCCCTATCAGCCCGGCATGCCCTACGACCCGGGTCCGGACCCGGAACTGACCGTCTCACGGGTGCGGCGGCCACCTCACGGGGCCGCTCCCGGCCAACATTCACGTCGTTCGCTTCGTCGGGTCCTGCGGCGAACCCGACGGAAAGCCTTATGATCGGGCGGGTGTCCGGCGACCACAGCACCACCTCGCGCGCAGCGGTCGTGATCGCTGTCGGCCGGATCGCGCCCCCGCACTCGACGCCGGCGGGATCATGACATCGGGATCCGCAGGTGCGCGAGGTCGGTCCTGGCGTGGCAAGATCCGGCGCCGGGCCGGCCGATGGAAGCGGCACGTATCCGCGCGCTGGACCCGTCCGGACTTCGCCCCGCAGCCGCAGGCGGGCGCCACCGCCCCCGTCGGGAGGCGTGCCCTTCGACCCGCCACTCCGTTCCGGGAGTCGGCAGCGGCGATCCAGGACTGGCGGGAAGGGTCACCGAACCGCGTGGCCGTCCTTTTGCACGTCTTCTACCCGGAACTGGTTCCTGAGCTCGTCGAAGCGGTCCACCGGATCCCGGTTCCCGTGGATGTCATCGTCACCAACGCCACGCAGGCGAAGGTGGCTTTCCCGCTACGGTCCGACGATCGCCTGTTGCTACTGCCCACCCAGAATCGCGGTCGTGACATCCTGCCGCTGATCGATGTGGTGAACAGCGGACTGCTAGACCCGTACGAGCTGGTCGTCAAGGTGCACACCAAACAGTCAGGGTGGCGCGCGACTCACGATCTGCCCGGGGACGGCGCTGCCTGGCGGACCTCCCTGCTGTCGGCGGTGCTCGGCTCCACTGATGCCATCACCCGCATCCTGAGTGGGTTCGCGACCGATCCGCGTCTCGGTCTCGTCACCGAACAGGCCTCCCTGTTGGGACCGGAGCACTGGGGGGACAACGAACAACTCGTGGCGGATCTCCTGCGGCGCATCGAGATGCCACTGATCCGCGACGACCTGCAGTTCGCCGGTGGGTCGGTGTACTGGATCCGCGGGTTTGTGCTCGCCGGTCTGCGGTCACTGAATCTGTCCAGCGACGATTTTCCGGTCGAGGCCGGGCAGGTCAACCAGACCAACGCTCATGCGGTGGAGCGGGTCATCGGTCTGTTGTGTCGTGAGGCGGGCCTGACACTGGCCGCGCCGGACGGGCTGCCCGCCCGGACCTCCGCCGCGTGGGAGCGATACCTTCCCGACGCCCCCGTCACGCCTCGCGCCCGGGCTGTCCCGTTCTACCTTCCGCAGTTCCACCCCATCCCGGAGAACGACGTCTGGTGGGGCAAGGGGTTCACCGAGTGGTTCAACGTCGCGGCAGCTCGACCGCTGTACCCCGGCCACCATCAACCGCGCCTTCCGATGGGCTTGGGCTTCTATGATCTGCGCACCCCCGAGACGGTGAGTGAACAGTGCCAGCTGGCGGTCCAGAACGGGCTCGCCGGGTTCATGTACTACAACTACTGGTTCGCCGGCCATCGCCTGCTGGAGCGGCCCATCACGGACCGGCTGTCCGACAAGAACGATCTGCCCTTCTGTCTCATGTGGGCCAACGAGAACTGGACGCGCAGTTGGGATGGCGGCAGCGATGACATCCTGATCGCCCAGAGCCACGACGCCGTCCCCCCGGAGGAATACCTGCGATCGGTCCTGCCGATCCTGGCCGACCCCCGGTACCTACGGATCGACGGACGGGCGCTGCTCGCGGTCTATCGACCCAAACAGCTCCCGGACCCGGAGGCGACGTTCGGCGCGTGGCGGCACATGGCACGCGAGAACGGGGCCGGGGAACTGCTGCTGGTGGGGGTCGATGGTGGTGCCGAGTTCGGCGAAGACCTGCCGCCGCCCCACGCATTCGGAATGGACGCGACGATGACGTTCGCTCCCCACGGGCTGCTGTGGGAGCCGGCGGACCCGACCCGGGTGGGACTGGCCGCGGGGCAGCGGGTGCGCACCTGGTCGTATCAGGCGATGGTCGACGACGCGTTGGCCGCCTATCGCAACGGACTGGCTGCGACCCACATCCCCGGCGTGATGGTGGCGTTCGACAACTCCGCTCGGCGCAGCGAGTGGCCGGACATCTGGCTGGGAGCCAATCCCTACACGTACCGGCGCTGGCTGGCCGGCGCGGTCGACGCTGTCGCCGACCGGCCGTCGGACGAACGCATCGTTTTCATCAACGCATGGAACGAATGGGCCGAGGCGGCGGTGTTGGAACCATCCGACCGCTACGGCAGTACCTACCTGCTTGCCACCCGATCCGCTCTCATCCCCTGATCGAAGGAAGTGCATGAACGATCCGATCGCTGCCGACCTGCAACGAGTGCTTCCCGGACTCATCGCGGCCCCCGACTTCCCCTACGAGGTCACCGCAGTGGATGTGGTGGGCCGACCGCCCTACAACCCGCCCGAGCAGGTGCAACGCAAGTTCGTGGGAGCCAGCTACCAGGCGGCGTACGAGGAGGCCGCCCGCTTCGTCACCCGTGCCGATCTCTGGTCCCGGACACACGGCCGCGGCGAACCGGGTCCGGTCATCGACTTCGGCTCGGGTTGGGGACGGATCAGCCGGTTGCTGCTGGCGGGGATGCGGTCGAAGGATCTGTACTGCCTGGACGTCGACCAGGCCATGACCGCCACGGTCAACGTGTCGCTGCCCGGGGTCAACGCGCTCACCGTGGATCCGTATCCCCCCACGGTCCTCGGGGACCGGTCGATAGCCCGGGTGCTGGCTTTCAGCGTCTTCTCACACCTCGCCGAACCGGCCGCCGCTCAGTGGGCCCAGGAGTTCGGCCGGCTCCTCGTGCCGGGCGGACTGGCTCACATCACCGTTCTCGATCACGTCTTCCTGGACCAGGTGGCCGGCTGCCAAGAGGCGGTGCGCGCCGGGACCGCGGATTCCTTCGCCACCTCTCTCGCCCAGATGTTCGGTGATCCGCAGGCGCTGCGACAGGCCTACCAGGCGGGTGAGTTGGTCTACGGCGACCCGGGCGACGACGGGGCGCGCCAGGGTGACTTCTACGGCTGGGCTGCCGCACCCCGGGCCTGGATCGAGCGCGTCTGGGGCGACGCGGGATTCGACCTTCTCGAATGGGTTCCCAGCGGGGAACTGTTCAGCCAGGCGATGGTCTGTCTGCGCCGCCGTTGACGGCGGGGTCGGCCCCAGGGCGTTTGGGCTCGTCGGCGTTGTTCGGCTATTGTGGTGGCGACGGTCACAGGGCGGGCGCCCGGTGGCTCGTGTCCATCTTCCCGCAATCGGCGGGACCGACGCGCCCGGAGGAATCACATGGCACTCGCTGCCGACGTCAAGACCAGCATCATCGAGGAATACGCCACCCATCCCGGTGACACCGGAAGCCCCGAGGTGCAGATCGCGTTGCTGACGCGGCGGATCTCGGATCTGACCGGACACCTCAAGGAGCACAAGCACGACCACCACAGTCGTCGTGGTCTGCTGCTGCTCGTGGGCCAGCGTCGGCGACTGCTGAACTACCTGGCCGACACCGATATCGCGCGCTATCGCGCCCTGATCGAGCGGTTGGGCATCCGGCGCTGACGCCGGATCCCGCCGCGACAACTGAAAACACCATCCACCCACCCGCGCGACGTAGTGCGTCCCGCCGGTCTTCGGTGGTGGATCCCGGGGCCCTGGTCCCGGCGTCCTCGATCGATGGCCGCAGACGATGATCCATCGCGCGTGACCGAAGAGGAGGACCCGTGGAGGGTTCTGTCCATACCGCGACCGCCACGATCGACAACGGCGAGTTCGGCACCCACACCGTGACGTTCGAGACCGGGCGCATGGCGCGTCAGGCCGGCGGCGCCGCCACCGTGTACTTCGACGAGGACAGCATGCTGCTGGCCACGACGACGGCCGGCAAACACCCCAAGGAACACTTCGACTTCTTCCCGCTGACGGTCGACGTCGAAGAGCGGATGTACAGCATCGGCAAGATCCCGGGCTCGTTCTTCCGGCGGGAAGGCCGTCCGAGCGAGGACGCCATCCTGACCTGTCGCCTGATCGACCGCCCGCTGCGGCCGTCTTTCGTGAAGGGCCTGCGCAACGAGGTGCAGGTCGTGATCACGGTCCTGTCGCTGCACCCCGGTGTTCCCTACGACGTGGTGGCCATCAACGCCGCCTCCATGTCCACCATGCTGGCCGGCCTGCCCTTCAGCGGCCCCATCGGCGCCACCCGGGTGGCGCTGATCCAGGGTCAGTGGGTCGCCTTCCCGACCCACGGGCAACTGGAGGAGGCGACGTTCGACATGGTCGTCGCGGGCCGCGTGGTCGGCGACGACGTCGCGATCATGATGGTCGAGGCTGAAGCCACCGACGCCACGATCGACCTGATCGCCGGCGGCGGTGTCGCACCCACTGAGGAGATCGTCGCCCAGGGATTGGAGGCGGCGAAGCCGTTCATCCGCACCCTGTGCGCGGCCCAGAGCGACCTGGCCGGCAAGGCCGCCAAGGAGACGCGGGAGTTCCCCACGTTCCCCGACTACGCCGACGACGTGTTGGCGGCGGTGGATGCCGCGGCATCCGCTCCGCTCGCCCAGGCGATGACGATCGCGGACAAGACCGAGCGCAATGCCGAACTTGATCGCATCTCGGCCGAGGTGACCGCCTCGCTGGCCGATCAGTTCCCCGAGCGGGAGGGCGAGATCAAGGCCGCCCTGCGCACCGTGACCAAGGGCTTGGTGCGCCAGCGGGTGCTGCGCGACAAGGTACGTATCGACGGCCGCGGTCTGACGGACATCCGGCAGCTCAGCGCCGAGATCGAGGTCGTGCCCCGGGCCCACGGAAGTTCGCTGTTCGAGCGGGGCGAGACCCAGATCATGGGCGTCACCACGCTGAACATGCTGCGCATGGAACAACAGCTGGACACGCTGAATCCCGTGACGCGCAAGCGCTACATGCACAACTACAACTTCCCCCCCTACTCCACCGGGGAGACCGGCCGCGTCGGCTCGCCCAAGCGGCGTGAGATCGGGCACGGGGCGCTGGCCGAGCGGGCCCTGATCCCCGTTCTGCCGACGCGCGAGGAGTTCCCCTACGCGATCCGCCAGGTGTCCGAAGCGCTGGGATCCAACGGGTCCACCTCCATGGGTTCGGTGTGTGCATCAACCTTGTCGCTGCTCGACGCTGGTGTGCCGCTGAAGGCGCCCGTCGCCGGCATCGCCATGGGCCTCATCAGCGACACCGTGGATGGCAACACCGAGTACGTCGCCCTGACCGACATCCTGGGAGCCGAGGACGCCTACGGCGACATGGACTTCAAGGTCGCCGGGACCCGCGACTTCGTCACCGCGCTGCAGTTGGACACCAAGCTCGACGGCATCCCCGCCAGTGTGCTGGCCGGCGCCCTGAGCCAGGCCAAGGATGCGCGCCTGACCATCCTGGACGTCATGGCCGAGGCCATCGACACCCCGGACGAGATGAGTGAGCATGCCCCGCGCATCATCACCATCCAGATCCCGGTCGACAAGATCGGCGAGGTGATCGGCCCCAAGGGCAAGATGATCAACCAGATCCAGGACGACACCGGCGCCGACATCTCCATCGAGGACGACGGCACCATCTACATCGGTGCCGACAACGGTGAGGC
>CAZVYU010000062.1:0-14848 GCA_964631645.1 uncultured Actinomycetes bacterium | reverse complement strand
GGCCTTGGCTTCGATACGGCGCTTTGCGCCTACTCACCCCGCGGCCGTGGGGGTGCGGGTCGGAGGTGGCCTTGGCTTCGATACGGCGCTTCGCGCCTACTCACCCCGCGGCCGTTGGGCTGGCCGTGCCTACTCACCCCGCGGCCGTGGGGTGCGCGGAATCCGTCGTCTGGAGGGGTGATACCTGCGTGTATCGAAGGTTCAGCGCCGCTCTGTTGCTAATCTGGCGCGGACGAAGGAGTGCCTGTGACCGTGGACCGTGACCGCCTCGCCCAGCTACTGACTGTGGAACGGGAGACCCATCGCAGCCGCACACCCGGCTCGCGCGCGCTGTTCGACCAGGCGGATCACCTGTTCGGCCGGGTCCCCATGACCTGGATGAACAAGTGGTCCGGCGGGTACCCGCTGTATCTCGCCCGGGCTCACGGCAACCGCATCACCGATGTGGACGGCAATGAGTACATCGACTTCGCTCTGGGGGACACCGGGGCGATGGCCGGACATTCGCCGAAGCCCACGGTCGAGGCGGTGAACCGGCGGATCGGCGCCGAAGGCGGCATCACCACGATGATGCCCACGGGCGATGCCGAGTGGGTGGCGGCCGAACTCACGCGCCGGTTCGGCATGCCGCTGTGGTCGTTCAGCCTCACTGCCACCGACGCCAACCGCTGGGCTCTTCGGCTGGCCCGGATGATCACCGGCCGCCCCAAGGTCATGGCCTTCAGCTACTGCTATCACGGTTCGGTCGACGAGACGTTCGTGATCACCGGACCCGACGGTGAACCAGCCCCCCGCGGCGGCAACGTCGGTCCTGCGGTTCCCATCGGCACCACCACGAAGGTCGCGGAGTTCAATGACCTCGCCTCGGTCGAGGCAGGTTTGAAGGACAAGGATGTCGCCGTCCTGATCATGGAACCGGCGCTGACGAACATCGGCATCGTGCTCCCCGAACCGGGCTTCCTGGCGGGGGTCCGCGAACTGTGCACCCGGTACGGGACGCTGCTGCTGATCGACGAGACCCACACCATCTCGGCCGGTCCCGGCGGATGTACCGCAGCCTGGGACCTGCAGCCGGACATCTTCGTCATCGGTAAGAGCATCGGCGGGGGTATCCCGTCGGGAGCGTACGGATTGTCGGCCGAACTGGCTGCCATCGTGGAAACGCAGGAAGAAGCCGACCTCGTGGACGTCGGCGGCGTCGGTGGGACCCTCGCCGGAAACGTTCTGTCGACCGCCGCCATGCGCGCCACCCTGGGCGAGGTGCTCACCGACGCCGCGTTCGACCACATGATCTCGCTGGCCACGTCGTTCCGCGAGGGCGTCGAGACGGTGATCAGCCGGTACGACGTGCCCTGGTCCATCGCCCAGCTGGGCGCCCGGGCGGAGTACCGATTCACCGCACCGGCTCCCCGCACCGGGACCGAGTCAGCCGCCGCTCACGACGACGACCTGGAGGAGTACCTGCACCTGTTCCTGTCGAACCGCGGGGTCCTCATGACGCCGTTCCACAACATGGCGCTCATGTGCCCGACCACTTCGCAGGTGGACGTGGACACCCACACGCGCTTGTTCGACGAGGCAGTCGCTGCTCTGGTCTAGCGGATCAGCCGCGCCGGGCGGCCAGTTCGGACGCCATCCGCGCTTGAGCCACGGCGGTCACGTCCGCCAGCGGGGCGCCGCCGTCGCCCACCGCCCAGCCGATGGCCACCGGCGCCCGGTTCTGCCGGGCTGCCGCCTGCAGTCGGGTGACGAAGACGTCCGGCGCGATCGCGTCCGCGCCGGTGAGCACGATGCCGAACTCGCCGCCTTGGATCCGCGCCACGATGTCGCGGCCACGGGTGACCCGGCGGATCGCCTCCCCGGCTCGGACCAGGGCGTGGTCTCCGGCAGCCGTGCCGCGCGACTCGTTCAGGTGGCGCAGTTGCAGGAACTGCACCAACACCACACAGAACTGTTCCGTGGTGTCGGATCGTTCGAGCAGGCGATCCCACCCGCTGCGGTTCAGCGCTCCGGTGACCGGGTCGTGGTGGATTTCCTCGGACAGTTGATCCGCTTGTTGCTGCAACCGGGAGTTGGCCATTTCGGCGTCCAGGATCGTGGACAGCAGACCGGAGATCAGTTCGATGAGCCCGGTGTCGGCCGCGAGTTCCTCGGACTGCGGTTCCGGATCGATCGCGCACAACGTGCCGTACAACTCACCGTCCCGCATGAGCGGGAACCCGACGTAGGCCCCGATCGGGATCTGTTGCCCGATTGGGGCGTCGACGTAGGCGGGGATCTCGGCGGCTTTCGGGGCGATGTTGGGGCCGTCGCCGCGCACCATCCGGCTGCAGAAACTATCGCTCCAGGCCAGCACATCGCCGTCCGACACATCGTAGCTGCGGTCGGCCGACTTCAAGACGATCCAGTCGTTGTCGATGGTGCGGGTGACCATCCACAGGTCCAGCGGGTGACGCTCCTGGAGCAACTGGAGGGCGGCGGTGGCGGCGTCCGCAAATCCCGAGAAACTATGTCCGCCCTGCAGATCCATGATCGATCCTTCCCCTCGCTCCGATCGTAACGACCGGGAGACGCCCAGTCCGCCCGAAGCCGCGCGACGGCGCCTACGATGGAAGCGGAGGTCGCCATGACCAAGGTCTCGATGAGTGTCCAGGACGCACTGTGGCTGACGATGGATCGCCCCAACAACCTCATGGTCGTCGACGGCGCCATGGTGCTGTCGGAGCAAGTGAGCCTGGATCGGGTCACAGCGGTCTACATCGACGCCCTCAGCCAGTTCCCGGTGTTCCAGCGCCGAGCGGTCCCTTCGGGGATGGGGTGGGCCTGGGAGGACGACCCTCATTTTTCGATCGACCGTCACATCAGCGAGGTCACGCTGCCCCAACCGGCCGGCATGACCGAGCTGCAGAACTTCGTGGCGGCCCAGCGCACTGCACCGTTGCCCAAGGACCGGCCCCTCTGGCAGGCCTTCCTCGTCGACGAGATCAACCTGCCGGACGGCTCCACCGGATCCGCGGTCGTCAACCGATTCCACCACGCGATCGCCGACGGCGTGCGGCTCACCCAGGTGATGTTGGGGCTGTGTGACGTCCCCGATTCCGCAAAGCCGGTCACGGTGGCCAAACCTCCGGCCGACCCTGATGCCATGGACGTGGTCAGCGGCCTCGCCGACACCGCCCGCACCGCCGCCGAGGCGACGGGGAAGGTCGTCGGGCGGTCGGTCAAGGGCGCCGCCTACGACGTTCTCCGTGCGGTGACCCATCCGGTCGATGCGCTGACCGGCCTCCCGCGGCAGGCGGTCGAGTTCCCCGGCGCTGTCATGCACGGGGTCGAGGACGGGGTGCAGTTCCTGCGCCACCCGGATCACCTGCTCGACGCACTCGACGCCATGGGAGTGGAGTCGACCCGCGGCACCCACGACCTCACCTCCGTCACCAAGATCGCACTGGCCGGCAACGACAAGACGGTGTGGACCGGAAAGCCCGGAACCCGCAAGGCCATCGCCTGGTCGAGACCCATCCCGCTGCCCGACATCAAGAACATCGGGCGCGCTGGTTCGGCCACCGTGAACGACGTCCTGCTGGCCGCCATCGCCGGTGGTCTGCGGCAGTACCTCCTGGAGCACGACGCCTTCATCGACGAGGTCAACTGGATGGTGCCGGTCAACCTCAAGCCGTTCGCGGACAACCTGCCGCCCGACTTGGGCAACTATTTCGCTCTGGTCTTTCTCCCGATGCCGCTGGACGCCGCCGATCCGCGCGAACGACTGGTACAGATGCATCAGCGGATGGATCGCATCAAACACTCCGATGAAGCGGTTCTGACTTTCGGGCTGCAACGGGTGGTGTCGCAGTCACCCGGCCAGATCGCTTTCGCCCTCACCAACTTCTTCGCCAACAAGGCGGTCGGGGTGCTGACCAACGTCCCGGGTCCGCGGGCGCAGATGACGTTCGCCGGCGCGCCGGTGCTTCAGGTCGTGGGATTCGCGCCGTGCTCCGGTGACCAGCCGATGACGGCGACGATCTTCAGTTACAACGACGAAGTCACCGTCGGGTTCGCCACAGACGCCGGCCTCATCCCGGACCCGCATGTCCTGGCCGACCATGTGGTCGATCAACTCGACGAACTGGCCGAAGCGGTCGGAGCGGACTGAGCCTCGAGGCGCGCCGGTCAGGCGACCACCAACGGGTCGTCATCCGGCGGGACCTCGACCGGCCGATAGGTGTAGAAGAAGGTGCACGGTTCGTCCGTGGTGTTGGCGGCCTCGTGGGGAACGCCCGGTGGGATGTACAGGTAGGATCCGGCTGCCCACTCCCGCCCCAACATGGTCGCCGTGCCCGACAACATCAGGATGTGGTGATGGGCCCCGTGGTGGGTGTGCTCCGGGTTCACCGCGCCCGCATCGATCATCATCAGGCCCAGCACCGTCGCCCCGGACTGCCACAGCACCTTGTGCCGGACGCCGGCCCTGGTCGGGTCGTCCACCCAGTCCATGGCGTCGATGTCCGCAGCGCTGACCGCCAGAACCTGGCCCAGGTCGTTTCGTTCCATGATGTGTGCCCCTTCCACTCCGGTTCCCACGCTATTCCCTGTCGGCTGAGGGCGGCGAAGGGAGGGCGCGACCGGGCGGACTCCTCCGCTCCGTTCGGCTATAACCGGGAGGATGGGGCTGAATGTGCGCGCCGGAATCCGGGCCGCCGTCGTCATGATCGCTCTCACGGCCCTACTGCTGGTCGTCTGGGATGTGCCCGGGGTATTCGGGGTGGCTGCCTTGGGCGCCCTGCTCATGCTGGCCGCCAACTTCCAAGGGGAACCCGCGGTCCGGGCCCGGGCCTACGTCCTGACCGGGCTGGGCGCGGTGGTGGCCGCGGTCATCGGGCATCTCGCGGGCTCTGCCACCGGACTCGGTGCCATACCGGCGGCCCTGCTCGTCGGCTTCGTCGCTGCGCTCCTGGCGGTGGTGCGTTCGTTGGGTGGTTTGCTGGCACCGGCCTCGGCGGCGTTGACGGCGATCCTGCTCCTGTCGGCGGCGGTGGCAGTGTCCGGGACGACCCTGTCCGACACCGTCGTCGGAGCGGTGTGCGGCACCGTCGCAGCCCTGGTGGCGAGCGTGCTCATCGCTCCCCGACGCCGGCACCGACCGATCGACGAACGAGCCGTCGGTGCTCTGCGGCAGTACGCCGACGCCGTGACCGGCCGCGCCGATGAGGTGGTGGCGCCGGAGGCCATCGTCGAACAGTTGTTGTCCGATCCGACCCGTCCGGCCGGACCCGACGCCACCAGCGCCCATCGGTTGGCGCTGATTGCGGCGATCTCCCGACTGGGCGATCTGGTGGCCCTTGGTGCGCGGATCCCCACAGGCGAGCAGGACTTGGTCCACACCGGCTTGGGGCAGGCCGCTGACCTGCTGCAGCGGAAGGGCTCGCTGCCCCACACCCGCGCGACCCTCGACCGACTGGAACGGGCACACCTGTCGCACCCGTCGATCCTCACCGGCGTCACCCTGGATACCGTCCAGCAGATCCTCACCCTCACCCTTCAACTGGCCGACCCCGGCGAGGCGTGGCACCGTCGGCTCCCGCGCCGGGAAGTGATGCGGGCCCAACTGCGGGCCCGGCTGCGTGGTGACGCGGTCGTGCTCAACGCCTTCCTCTCGGCCCTTTTCCTGTTCACCACCCTCATGGTGGTCACACTGGTACTGCGACCGCCCCACGCCCAGTGGATGCTGCTGGGATCGGTCACCGTCTATTACCCGTATCTGCGCGACTCGGTACTGGGTTTCCTGCGGGTCCTGGGCGGCACGGTGATGGGACTGACGCTCGTACTCGGGGCAGCGCTGGCGATCCAGGGCCACGAGTACCTGTGGTGGGGGACCATCGCGGCGGCTGCGTTCCTGGCGGTGGGTCTTCCTCGAAGTGCGGCCGGATTGATGGTGGGGCAGGCGGCGTTCACGATGCTGTCGATCGCCCTCTTGACCGTGGCGCTGGGCCGGTTCGAGATCACCGCCGCCGAGGAGCGGGTGGCTCAGATCGCGGTCGGGGGACTGGCCGCGATCGTCGCGGCTCTGGTGCTGGCGCCGCGCGACGTCCGGCGACGCCTGGAGGCCGCCCTTCAGGCTCTGTTCACCCACACCGCCCGGGCCTGTCACCTGGCCACCCGGCGGGCCGACTGGTCTGCCGAGGAAACCCAGGCGCGGATGACCGCGGAGTTCCAGCGCTGCGCGGATGTGTCAGGCGTGATGTTCGGAAGTGAACTGATCGATCACCGCTACGTGGTGGATTGGCTCGAAGCCGCCCGACACTGCACCTCGGTGGTGATCCTCTTGGGCGCCGCGGCGCGGAGCGAGTCCAGCGCCCCGGTGCCTGCGCAGGTCGGCGCGGCCTGGGACCAGGTCTCTGTCGCCGCGACGGCCATCGGGGATCAGGTCGGAGCCGACCGACGCGTGTCCGCCATCACCCCCGGATCGGTGGAGCCAGCCGGTCCCCCGTGGAACGGTTGGACGGACGCGGCCGGCTTGGCCCTGGTGCTGCTGGGACGGGTTCCGCCGCTACTGGCGACCCTCAGCCCATTGCGCCCTCACTCGGAGTTGGCGCCGTCGTCGGGAGCGGTGCGGCCGTAGCGCACCGGGGCTCTCGTGACCGCCGCCCACCACCGGGTGCCGTACTCCCAGTGCCACCACTCCTGTGGGTGGACCACAAATCCTGCCTCCGACATCACTGAGGACAACAGCCGGCGCAGGTCCCGGTCGTGGGACGGGCCCGCGGACTCGAGCGCAGTGGCCGCTGCCTCGGGGACGAACGCGTCGAACGTGGTCCCCAGGCTCAGCGGAGTGTGGTGCCAGGTCAACGTCAGGTCGACCGTGCCACCGCTGGCATGAGGAGGACACCGGGCCGGATCGGGGTCGGGGAAGGCGACGAAGCCAGGGGGCAGGGTGTCGTCGCGGTACACCGTGTCGTGCAGCACCGCCTGAAGGGCGGGATCACGCCAGGCATCCCAGACGGCCAACCCGAAACCGGGCGGCAGGGCGTCGACGGCGGTGATCAGCCGATCGTTCGCCTCAGGCCGCAGCCACGTCGTCGGCCGGGCGAACGCCCACCCTTCGTGCCAGTAGGCCGACAGCAGTCGGATGCGCGGATGGGCGACCTGGACCAAGGCGCCCGGCTCTGGTCGGGGAGCATCCGGCTGCTCCCCAGGCGCCGGGTCGGTCAAGGCGGGCAGCCCGGCCGGGATGGCGGCGACCGGCACCAGATCGGAGGACGCGCTGGCCCAGTCGTAGGTGGGCAGCGGTCCGGGGCGCAGGGTCACCCCGTCACCATGCCGCATGCAGTGCGTCGCGTCCCGTTCAACGGTCGCGCAACACCACCAGACCGTTGACGGTGCCCACCAGGAAATCCCCCGACGGCGACAAGTACCCGGCCGCGTAGTGGTTGTTGAAGGGCGTTCCCGTGCCGGCCAACCGGGTCCACGCGATCTCGCCCGTCTCCAGCTGGACGGCGGTGAAGTACCAGGCATCGACGCCCCAGGGGTTCGACGGCTTCGTGTACGTGAGCACGAGGTCCCCTGCGGTGGTTGCCTTGGAGACCAGCGAGGGGATCACTATGTCGTCGTTCTCCCACTTGACTCGGCACCGGCCCGAGCGGGGGTCGACGTCGATGGCGGCCAACCCGCCCACGCTCGTATTGCCGGCGGAGGTGGCGGTGATGGGCGGTGCGTAGCCGTAGTTGTTCTCGACGACCAGCAGGTCGCCCACCGCGATCAAGGAATTCTCCGTTGCCGATCGATCGGCGGTGAACACCTCCTGAGCACACGTCACCGAGCCGTCGGCGGTGTCGGCCACCACCACTCTCATGCGTGGATCGTGGTTGTCGGTGATCGCCACGTAGCGGCCGTCGGCGAAGACTGTCGGGGTGGTCCCCGTCGCCCGACTGGTCTGGCCCGGCTTCTGCCGGGTGCCGGCATCGTAGGTCGTGCGCCAACGCACCTGCGGGGCCCGATCGGGGGCGGCGACCAGCCGGAACAACGCCGAACCCGTGGCGACATACACCCCGTCGCGGGTCACGGCGAACGAGTTCTCGATGGTGTCGCCGTCCAGTCGCAGCGCCCGGGCGGGGGCTCCCTCGGCGCGAACGACCCCGACAGTGCCGCGGTTGCCCACGTACCAGTACCGCCCTTGCCAGTCGGGCAGCACCGAGGTCACCCGCTCGCCCGGCTGCAGGGTGTCGGCGACGGGGATACTGCGGTCCGGCGCGATCCCGCCCGCGGTCCGCAGCACCAAGATCGTGCCGTCGGCGGCAGGGAACACAATGCGGTCGTCCGCGTCCAGGACGAAGTAGCCGCCGCCGCTGAAGTCGGTCAAGTTGGGGGTGCGGGTGCCCACCACCTGCTGATCGATCACGGTCAGCGATTCCGGATCGATCACATACGCCAGTACCGCGGTCAGGGTGGAACACAAAGTGACGATCCGCCCGCGCGAGTCGAACGTGATGGTGGCGCAGTCCCCGCCGGTGAAGAGCGAGTCGACGGCTGCGGTCCGGGGCTCGGCGGGCGCGGCGATTCGGTAACTGTCGGTGGCCCAGGAATCGTTGTGGATGCTGTTGAAGGGGTTGGCGGCCAGGCCCGGGTTCTGGGGCACCGGCGTGCCCGCACTCTGCTGACTGATGGGCGCTTCGCCCGCACCGGGATCGGCAAGTTGGGTCGTGGGGTTGGCTGGGAGGGATCGGGAGCCGGAACCGATGCCCGCCAGCACGACGATGCCCGCGACGTACCCCGCCAGCCACCACCAGCGCCGGTGCCGGTCCGATCGACCCTCTCCTGCGACCACCACTGCGACCAGGACCGCGGTCGTCACCAGCACCAGAAGGCCCAGCAGGATCATCCCGGCTGGGAGCCGGGACACCGGCGTCATCGGCCGCAGGAACCCGATCAGGAGCGGTGCGGCCACCAGTGGCTGGAGCAGCAGTGCGCCGATTCCGCGCGTGTGGTGGGCGACTCCCCATGCGGCGAGCAGGAGCAGCAGTCCGAGCAGCGGGGTGAGTGCATGGACCACGCCCTGCGCCACGACATCGCTGACGCGCACATGAGCGAGCGCGGTGCCGATCATCTGGCCGCCGATGGTGTAGGAGGCCACCGCCAACACCGGAGCGACCGAAGCGATCGCTTCGACCACCAGTAGGACGGCGCCCGTGCGCCGGGGGCCGCTCACTCGTCGGCAGCGGCCACCGCCGCGTCCACCTCGGCGATCCGTTCGCGGTACTCGGCAGCGAAGCGGGCTTCGTCGCGCCGCGCCCGATCCTCGGCGTCGGCCTTGTCCTCGTCCTGCGCCATCAGGTCATCGAGGTTGATGCCGGCCATGTCCAGCACGCCCATGTCGTCGTACGCCTGCTGGACCCGAGGGGACCACAGCCCGATGTCCTTGACGCACGGCACGATGCGGCTGAAGAGCAGGCTGCGGAAGGCCTGCATGTAGGGCGACTGCTCCACCGCCTCGAGGCACTCGTCACGCGGGTAGCCGAGCGCCTCCCATACCTCTTCGCCACGGAACCGTTCCCGCATGAGGTGACAGCCCTCAATCACGAAGTCCTCGCGGTCGCGGCGTTCGGCGTCGGTCAGTTCGGCGTAGTAGTCGCGCAACGCCAGACGTCCGAAGGCGACATGACGCGCTTCGTCGGCCATGACATACGCCAGGATCTGACGGGTCAGATCCGACTGGGTGATGTCGCGGATGACACCGAAGGCGGCCAACGCCAGGCCTTCGATGAGCACCTGCATGCCCAGGTACGGCAGGTCCCACCGGGAATCCGTGAGGGTGTCATCCAGAAGTGCCTTCAGGTACGGATTGATGGGGTAGGCGCGGCCCGCCTTGTCGTGCAGGAAGCGGGAGTAGGTCTCGACGTGACGCGCCTCGTCCATCACTTGGGTGGCTGCGTAGTACTTGCTGTCGAGATCGGGCACCGACTCCACGATGCGGGCACTGCACAGCAGTGCGCCCTGTTCGCCGTGCAGGAACTGGCTGAACTGCCAGATGGCGATCTCGGAACCGCTCATCACCCGCTCCGACTCGGACAACCGGTCGAAGATGTCGAAACCCGCCAGCGGATGCACCTGGAGCGGCAGACCGACGGGGTTGTCGGGGTCCACCTCCTGGTCCCAGTCGATGCGGCGGGCGGCGTCCCACTGCTTGTCCTTGCCCCGCTGATACAGCCGCAAGAGATGATCACGGTTGTCGTCGTACTCCCAGGTGAACCGGGCGTCACCGGTTGCCGGCACATCCCAGGTGCGCAGTTCTGCGGGGATGCGATACAGGTCGTGGGTCGACATCGGCGGACCTTCCTGTCGGGGAGCCGTCAGGCGTTCCCGCCCGGACGAAGCGAGGCGCTGATCTCCTCGACCCGTTCCCAGATGATGGCTCGCACCTCAGGGGTGTTCATCTCGCCGAGGTGGGTGACCCGCGCTTCGATGTAACCGTCGAGGGGATACTCCGGAAACGTCTCCAAGTGGCGACGGTACTCCGGTTGGGTCGCGATGAGGATGTTCTCGACCCCCGGGATGTCGATGTGGGCGTGGGTATAGGGCGAGATGACGATCTCGTGGGTGCTGTAGATGTTCGTGACCCGGTCCGCGATCACGGGGAGGTCGTCGTGCAGGCGGGTCAGGAACTCCGAGCCTGCCGCCATATCGGTCAGCGCGGGAGCGATGTTGCGACGGGTGAGGCCGACGAGTCGGGCGACCCGCGCGGCGCTGCGTGACCCGTGCCAGGGTGCGCCCACGCTGAAGACGTGCAGGACCTGTTTGGGATGATCGATCGCGTAACGGAGGCTGGCCAGCGCACCTTGTGAATGGCCCACCAGGACCACGGGGGAGTCGGGGTCGCGACCTTGGGCGATCAGGCCGCGACGAATGTCCTTGCCGATGCTGTTCTGGGATCGGTGCAGCGGGACGGTGACGCCGAAGCTGGCCAGGGTGATCAGAAAAGCATTCGGGTGCCGCTCCAGAACCCGACGCATCATGAGGGTGGCAGCCACCCCTTTGATCGCAGTTCCCGCCACGATCGGCACGGCGATGGGCACTCCCGGCTCCTTGGCTCAGCGTGACGACGCACGCGGTGGTGTCCCTGTCATCCTGCCGGAATCCGGACCCGCGCGCACCGAACACGCGGACGCTCAGGCGGCGGGGACCTCGAAGCGGAAACCGACGCCGCGGACCGTGTGGATGTACCGGGGTTCGCTACCGCTTTCGCCCAGTTTGCGGCGCAGGTTCGCCATGTGGACGTCGACGGCGTGGCTGTCGCCATACCACTCGCCGCCCCAGACGCTGTCGAGCAACTGAACCCGCGTGAAAGAGCGGCGCGGGGCGGAACTCAGACGTTCCAGTAGTTCGTACTCGATCCGGGTCAGACCCACCGGGGCGCCGTCGAGGAACACCTCGCGTGCTGCGGTGTCTATCCGGAGGCCAGGGAAGTCCCGGACGTCGGGCTGGGCCCCTCCCGCCCGCGGCCGACGCCGCATCGCGGCGATCCGGGCGGCCAATTCCCGGGCCGAGAACGGCTTCGTCACGTAATCGTCGGCACCGACCGTGAGTCCGACGACCCGGTCGATCTCCTCGGTGCGGGCGGTGACCATGATGATGTAGGCGTCGGAGAACTCCCGGATGCGGCGGCAGACCTCGAACCCGTCCATGCCGGGCAGCGTGACATCCAGGACGATCAACTCAGGGTTCAATTCCCGGGCTCCCGCCACGCCGGCCTCGCCGTCCGTCACGGTGGTCACGGCATACCCTTCGCGCTCGAGCAGGGTGCCGCCGAGGAGGGCGAATTCCGCGGTGTCCTCTACCAGGAGAGCTTTCGGCTTCATCGACATCCACGCTAGCGCCTGCGCCCCAGCGATGGCCGGGTCACGGACCGGTATCGACGGCGGGGTCACGTTTTCGTCGCCCCCGGGACGGGCAGTTACCCTCGGGACGGCGAGTGACGCCGAGGGCGAGGAGGACCAGTGGTCAAGGTGAAGACAGGGGCTGCGGTGGTGGCTCTCGCAGCGGCCGGTCTCGTGCTGAGTGCGTGCTCCTCGACGTCCACCAGCACCACGACGACCACGACCAGCAACGGCGAGCCGGTGGTCGAACCGACCGCGTCGCCCACCCCGCCCCCGGAACTGCCCCGCGGTGGTCGCGAGGTCTTCCCCGAGTACCGTCTCGTCGGATACTCCGGCGTCCGCGAGGACCCCACCGAATCGATGGGGAAGCTCACCGGCGACCTGGATGCGCGGTGCCGCGAGATCCAGAAAATCGGCAAGCAGTACGAGTACGGCCGGCGGATCATGCCCGTGTTCGAGTTCATCCCGGTCGTGGTTCACGGCGATCCGCAGGCCGATGGCACGTATCGCACCCGGGTCGGCAAGGGCCAGGTGCGCGAGTATCTGGAGGCTGCCCGTCGGTGCGACGCCCTACTGCTGCTCAACATCCAGCCGGGGCGCTCCGAGTTCATGCCCGAGATGAAGTACTACGAGGAGTTCCTGCGCGAACCCGACGTGGGCGTGGCCCTGGACCCGGAATGGGCCATGGATCCGGGCGAGGTGCCCGGCGTGAACCTGGGCCGAAGCGACGGTCCCGAGCTCAACAAGGCGGCCGACTACCTTGCGGGCATCGTGGCGGAGAACAACTTGCCCGAGAAGGTCATGGTGTTCCACCAGTTCAACCTGGCAGCGGTCGAGAACATCCGTGGTCTCAAGCCACACGACGGGGTGGCGCTGGTGCGCAGTATCGACGGACTGGGCGGTCCGGAGAGCAAGACCGAGGAGTACAAGGCGCTGATCAAGAATCAGCCGCGGTGGATCCACCCGGGCTTCAAACTCTTCTACCAGGAGGACACCGACACCTCGAAGTACGGCAGTCGGCTCATGACGCCGAAAGAGGTCATGGCCCTGAAGCCGCGACCTGACTACGTCCTCTACGAGTGATCGGCAGCGCCCGGTTCGGCCAGGACCGGGCTGTTGACCTGGGCCAGCCTGTCCGCGGCGGCGCGTGCCCGGGCTCGGGCTGATTCGGTGCGGCGTCTCGTGGGGGAGTGTCGCCATTTCTTGCGGCGTTCGTTGATCCGGGCGGTGGCCCGCCCGGCGCCCGGCGCGACCCGGTCCTCGAAACGGGACACCCGTTCGCGCACCGCCCGTTCGGCGGCGATCTCGACCGACCGCGACTGGCCCCGCTCGACCAGCGACTCGTACTGCCGCTGCGCCTCACCCACCAACGACCCGGGCACGTTCGTGACCTGGGTGACCAGGTCGCGGGTGGTGCTGGTGACCTGGTCGGCCAGCCCCACCACGGCGTACAGCGGCGCGGGCAGATCGCCGTCGAGCATGCGGCGGGTCAGTGGATGCATCTGTCCATGGTGAACGGGGAGTCTGCCGAGGCCGGGACAACACGCCGCCCGATCACCAACGCATGCGGGCTTCCTCCGCGAATCCGCGCAGATCGCTGATCCTGAGCGTCTTGCCGTCGTCGAGGACGACGTCGCCGGACCACATCCCGAAGCACTGGTGGACCTCGGTGGCGATCACCAAAGCTTGCGTCTTGGCCTTGCGTTCGTAGATGGGCGTGAACCGCAGGTCGATCCGGGACTCTCGATCGTCGGTCACCGTCCAGGGCCGCAACCAGTCGCGGGGATCGTAGGTCCACGTCAGTTCCGCACCGATCTTGTGAAGCACGCCGTCGACACACAGGGCGTTCTCGGTCATGCCGGTGCCGTCGGTCCACTTGCCGCCGAACTGCAGTCCCACCCTGCGGCCCCCGGCGGTACCGGAGCCAGAGCCCCAGTTCCAGGTCGTCGAGTACGGCCAGCGACCTCGACCGTGATCCAACACCCCGAACGCCTCGTCCGGCTCGAACCGGTACTCCTGACCGTGTGCGAGAACCGTCCCGGACGCGGGCAAGGTGTTCTCCTTGACCGTGTACTGGAACCGGGTGTCACTCCACGGGATGACGACTCCGAGCGACTCGTGGTCCGGGGGCCGGGTCAGCGTGACGTCGGCGCGCAGATCGGCGGTGCGGGCGCGCAGGCGGACCGACTCGCGGCTGGGATCGATGTGGATGTCCAGCCCGTTCGCTGACACGGACACGGGCCCGCCGCCGCTGGTGTCGGGCAGTGCCACCGAACCCAGCGGCACGATGGCCGTCTTGTCGATCTCCGCGCCGGAATGTCCGTCGCGCGGGTAGGTCATGAACCAGACCGTGTGCAGCGCCAGGTAGTCGATGGTGCTCACCGTGAGGGCGAGGACACACTCCGGGCCCTGCACACACCAGTACTCCCACCGTTTGGTGCGGCCCCACCCGCGCAGGTTGGCCCGGTGCTGTGGCTGTCTGGTCCAGCCGACGGCGGCGGGGTTGAGTCTTCCGCGGTCGTCACACAGGTCGACCGGGGCCGTGATCTCGGGTTCGTGCGTCACGGTCCTACGGTGGCAGATGAGCCGGGCCCGCAACCTGCCGGGTGAGGTCAGCGTTTCACGCGCACCCGTGCGAGCGCCGGAGTGGGATCGGTGACACCGCCGGCGGTGGCTCGCACCTGGAACCGGAACCTGCCGGGCTTCACCTTGTACCGCTTGGCCGAAGTGCAGGTCCGCCACTGGCCACGATCGTTGCCTTTGCGCCACAAGCGGCACTGGAATGTCGACTGACCGCGCGACGATGTGAATCGGAAGGTCAGGGTGCGGCGCGGCTTCTGGAACGTCACCGTGGCAGGGGGTGCCTTGGTGATGGTGGTCTGTGGCGGCGCCGGAGCCACGCCTTTGACCTTCGCGATTCGATCCGTCTGATCGAGCGTGACCCATATCGTCTTGTCGGGACCGGCTGACAGTTGGCGCGG
>CAZVYU010000061.1:9520-14903 GCA_964631645.1 uncultured Actinomycetes bacterium | reverse complement strand
GCCTTGGCTTCGATACGCGGCTGCGCCGCTACTCACCCCGCGGCGGGTGGGCCGTCCCGCCCACTCATCGCGCGGCCGGGTGGGCGCCGCGGCCGGGTGGCGGTCAGAGTTCGCGCAGCCACTCACCGAACGTCTGGGATCCCAACTGGGCGCCGGCTCCGGGCAACAGCGAGCCGTCGCGCTGGGCTCGGCCCAGCTTGCCGGGCATCGAGACCGGAACCACAACGCCGCGATGACCCCGGGTTCGGGCGTACGCCCGCACCATGTCGCTCAGCTGCTCCTCCTGCGGACCGGCAAGATCCGTGGCCCGTCCGGCCGGGTCGGCTTCGGCGCGATCGACCAGCGCGGCGGCGACCTCGGCAGCGGCGACAGGCTGCGTGCGCATCCGGAACGCAGCATGCAGCGGGCCCCATCCCATCGAAGCGAAGATCTGAGCAGCGAACTCGTGGAACTGCGTCGCGCGCTGGAGCGTGAAAGGCACCGGACCAGCCAGCACGTGTTTCTCCTGCGTCAACTTCCCGGCGTAGTAGCCATAAGGCGCGCGATCGATTCCCACGATGGACAGCACGACGTGGTGCTGCACGCCGGCGTTCTGCTCTGCCTGCAGCAGCCGGGGAGTAGCGGCGTCGAAGAAGCTCCGGGAACCTGACTCCGAGATGGACGCCGAGTTCGAGACGTCGATGACGACATCGGCACCCGTCAACGCGTCTGCCAGTCCGGCTCCTGTGGTGAGGTCCACCCCCGTCGCCCGGGACAGGACCTTGACGTCGTGGCCCCGGTCGGTCGCGACTGCGACCACCTTGCGTCCGACCAGACCGGTCCCACCGGCGACGACGAGTCTCATCGTTTGACCGACGCACCGGCCTTCTGGTCCTTGGAACGCAGCACGCCCAGGTCGAAGCCGGACCCACTGGTGCCGTCGGTCACCGAGATGTGCACGTGGTCCATGTGGTTGGCCGTGGGCGATCCGCGGTCGGACATGCCGGTCCACTGACCCACCGGGTCGCTGGCCTTCCAGATCCGTTGCCGCCAGATCATGTAGTAGATGCCGTAGTCGGCGGCATGTTTCTGGAAGTACTCGGCGATCTCATTTCCGAGTTTCACGTCACCGGCGGTCGAGCCGCCGTTGGGCATCATGATGTCCGCGGCTCGGCCGCTGGGGTGGTCGGGGTACGGATCGCTGGGTCGCCAGCCGCCGACCTCCTTGACCTGCGGCCAGGTGATGTTCACGTAGCGGCCGATGATCACTGTGTCGCGGGTCAGGTGCGCCTCGGACCACTTCGGTGTGGCACACAGATCCACGACGACCGGGGACTTGAGACACAGAGCAGTTATCGCCTTCGTGCCGTCACCGGCGCTCGCTCCTTGCGCAACAGTGCCCAGCAGGTTGCGGTTTCC
This sequence comes from uncultured Actinomycetes bacterium, assembly GCA_964631645.1. Classification (GTDB taxonomy): domain Bacteria; phylum Actinomycetota; class Actinomycetes; order S36-B12; genus CAIWTL01. The sequence goes on along the minus strand of CAZVYU010000061.1, from coordinate 13,505 downwards.
CTTCACCGCGGCCAGCGACGAGCGTGCGGCCTTGACCTGGGTCTGCGCTTGCGACACCACCACCTGGGCCTGTTGGCGCAGCACATCAACCTGGTCCAGCGCTGTCAGCGCTTCGTCGACCTGCGATTCCTGGTGCTCGGTCACGCGCTGCGCGACACTGGCCCGGCGCATGGTGTCGGTCGGGTTGGGCGAATCGATCAGGCTGGCCAGTCCGACCATCTCGTTGGAGCCGCTGGCGTAAGCCTCGCGGGCGAAGTTGCCGAGATCGCGGCGCGCCTGGCGGGCATTTCCCTTGGCGGCATCGGCCCGGGTGAGCAGTCGGTCAGCGGTCGCCTTGGCTTTGCGGAGCTCCTTCTCGGCGGCGGCCACTCGCTTCTCGGCTCGCTGCACGGGGGACTCACTCTTCGTGGACGGCGCAGTCGCGGCCCCGGCCGGCGCGGTACCCACCACCGCGGGAGCGGCGATGATCCCGGCGCACGCCAGCGCCATGGCACGTCTGAACACAACAAATCCCCTCAACAGGTACTGGTCCACCCCTGACCCTGCCCGTCACGGTAAGCGGGTAATCAAGATCCGTCAGTGATGCGGTTCACATTCGGACAAGCCCGCCGCATCCGTTCGCCCCGACTCCGCTGTGGCAGCCGGGCCGCACGGAAGCTGGGACAGCCGTACCGATCAGCTGTGCCGCTGCTGCGCCGGGTCGCTGCCTGGCCTACGGTGACCAGATGACCGAAAGCACCCAGATCACGTTGGCCGCGACCCCCACCGGACCCGTCGGACCCGACAACTTCGCCGAACAGCGCACCGAACTGGGCGCCTTGTCCGACGGCCAGTTCCTGGTGGCGGTACGGTATCTGTCGATCGACCCGACCATCCGCGGCTGGATGCAGCACGACACGTACCTGCCCAAGATCGCCGAAGGCGAAGTCATCCGCAGCCTCGGCGCCGGCGAGGTGATCGAGTCCGAGAACGAGAAGTATCCGGTCGGGACGCGAGTCACCGGGATGACCGGCTGGCAGACCCGCACGATCATGGACGGGGGTTTCCGGATCCCCGATGGGGTGTCGTACGAGCAGGCGCTGTCGGTGTTCGGCATGACCGGACTGACCGCCTTTGTGGGGATCGAGGACATCGGGCGGGTCACGGCCGACGACGTCGTCGTCGTATCCGGGGCGGCAGGTGCCGTCGGGTCCATCGCAGGGCAGTTGGCCAAGGCGAAGGGATGCCGGGTCATCGGAATCGCCGGATCCGACGAGAAGTGCAACTGGGTGACCGAGACGCTGGGCTTCGACGAGTGCATCAACTACCGCACCGACGACGTCGCCCGCGCATTGCGCAACGCGTGCCCGAAGGGGGTGGACGTGTACTTCGACAACGTCGGCGGCGAGATCCTGAACATCGTTCTGGGCCAGATCCGCGACCGGGCCCGCATCATCCTGTGTGGCGCCATCGCGGGTTATGACGGCGAACTGCCGCCCGGCCCGGCCAATATCGTGAACGCGATCTCGCGTCGCGCGACGTTGCAGGGGTTCATCGTGCTCGACCACTACGACCGGGCCTTGGCCGCCGCCGAGACCCTCGGCGCGCTGCTGGCCGACGGTCAACTGGTGTCCGAGGTGTACGTCCGCGACGGCCTCGCCGATGCCCCCGCCGCCCTCGCCGACCTGTTCACCGGCGCCAACACCGGTAAGACCCTCGTCCGCCTCTAACCCCCCGCCGCTTGGGGGGACCGCAAACCTCGCGCTCCGGCACAAACCTCGGCCGTAAAGGGGCCACTGTGACCGCGTTATGCGGCTTCGCCCGAGGTTTGCGGTCCCCGGGGGGCAGCGGGGTCAGCGGAGGGTGGCGCGGACCTGGGCCGAGGCCGGGCCCCAGCCGGCCCGGTTGTGGGGGACGATCCGGAAGCGACGGACCTGGCCGACCTTCGCCGTCGTGAAGGCGCCGGACCACGACAGGCGAGTCGTCGTCGCGCGGTTGCTCCATGCGCCCGTGGCCGAGGCGGTCTGAACCGTGTAGGTCACCGCTGCTCCGTGTGCGGCGGCGGCTGGCCACGTCAGCGCAACCACCTTGCCCGGTTTGGCGGTCGCCCGGGGCTGTCCGGGAGCGCCCGGCGGCGCGTAGGGGATCACCGCGTTGCTGGTGGCCGACCACGGCCCGAGCCCCACCGAGTTGCGGGCGGCCACCCGGAACTGCTGAAACACCCCCCCGCTCAGGTTCCGCACCGTGACGGAGCGGGGCAGCGCCGGAACTGATCCCAGCGGCTGCCACGTGACATCACCGGACGACCGGCGTTGCAGGACGTAGGCCGTGATTGGGCTGCTGCCGACATCGCTCGGGGCGTTCCACGTCACGGTCGCCGACCGGACTCCGGCCGTCGCCACCGGGGCTGCCGTCTGCCCCGGATCCCGCGGCGGGGGTGGGGCGTCCTGGGCGCTGACCTTCAGCTCCGGCGTCGAGTAGTGCAGGTCCGCGATCCGCAAGGTGGCCGAGCCGTCGGGGTGGACCGCCGTCTCCGACCCGACCGTTGTTTGGGTTGCCCCGTCGTCCCGACCGACGGCGAAGACCGTGTCGTCAGCCGTCCGTCCGATGGTGGCGAAATATGCCGCGGGGACCTGAGCGGTGAACGATCCCGAGGCCGGTCCGCCGCCCAGCGCCAGGTGCGGACTGGCCAGTTGGAACGTCCACAGGTCGCGGTCCTCGGGGTTCTGCGGATCAGGGTCGGGGACGAAGCCCACCACGGGCGCGGTGGTCATGGCATTGGAGGCGATCGCCATGCCGGTGAAGCGGTCGCGGTCGCCGTCCCAGCCGGACGACCCCATGTCCTGGCTGTTGCCCGAGAACACCACTCCCTCGTACTGGGCCTGGGTCGTGTCATCGCCACAACTGTCGAGCAGGCAGCTGTCGGCGTCAGAGTCGTCGTCCACGCCATCCGGCAAGCCCCAGTTGACCCTGGTCGGGGAGCCGGTGATGGTCACCGAGTGGTAGCCATTCCCGACGTCCGTCTGAGCGACGTCGACGCTGATGCCGTCCGACGTCGCCGACGTGTAGCGAACCGGGAAGGTTCCCACCCGCAGCACGATGCGGGCCACCTGACCGGCATCAGCGTCGGGCAGCGTCCAGGTCGGATTGCCCGGTGCCCCCTGGATCGCCCAGTTGAGCGAACTGGGGGCGTCGTACGAATCGTCCAGACGGTAGACGTGAACGGTGCGCTCCCCGGGCGACACGATCCCGCTCGGGCTGTTGGCGACAGGCGTGTCCCCGATGACGGCGGACTCGACGCAGTACTGCTGCTCGGCGGTCGCGCAGGTGGGCCAGCCGTTGGACCAGCCACCCGGCACGTCCTCGGGCCAGGTGAAGGGCGCGGCCTGCGCAGGCACCGGGACCACAACTCCGACCACCAACGCCGCCGCTGCGGCCCCCATCAGGGCAGTACGCATCGTGGCCTCCCGAGTTCACCGGCCTGCGCGACTTATCGCCCTCCCGGATGGGCACCTTGACCCCCGGCACCGATCGGGTGAGCGGCTTCGGGGGACCGCAAACCTCGCGCTCCGGCACGAACCTCGGCCGCAGTGGCATTGCTGCGCCCGCGTTCTGCGGCTACACCCGAGGTTTGCGGTCCCCCGGGGGCAGCGGGGTCAGTCGAGGAGGAGCAGGAATGCCGCCAGTGTGACCATGCCGACGACCAGGGCCACGGGTTGCCAGGTCGCGGGTCCCTTCTGCTCGCGGCGCAGTTCGTTCATGCGCAGCACGATCGGGATGATCGCGATCAGTGACAGCAGCCCGGCCACGACGCCCATCCACGGGTGATCCATGGTGCTGATGTGGATCCCGCCGATCCCCAGGACCGCGAGCATGCCGATCATGGTGCGGCGCCAGGCCAGCACTGTGCGCTCGTACTGGTTCTCGGGCAGTTCCGAGCCCGGCGGACCGGGGACGTTCGCCGATCCCGGCATGCTCACAGGATGACCGCCAGCGTCAGCACCAC
>CAZVYU010000061.1:0-9420 GCA_964631645.1 uncultured Actinomycetes bacterium | reverse complement strand
AGCATGCCCGGCAGGTTGGTCGGCTGCCGACGCGCCATCTGCATGCCCTCGTCGTCGTCGGCCTGGACCCAGTACGCCATGGCGCTGCCGAGGTCCATCAGAGGATCGCCGAGGGTGGCCAACTCCCAGTCGAGCAGCGCCGTGACGGTGAACCCATCGGGGTTCAGGACCAGGTTGTCCATGCGGAAGTCGCCGTGTACCACGCCGTACCCGACGTCGTCGGGCTGCCGCGAATCGAGCCACGACATGACGTCCTCGAAGTCCGGAACGTTGTCCGTCCGGGCCGCCCGGAACCGGCGCGACCAGCCCCCCACCTGCCGGGCCACATAGCCGCCGCCCTTGCCGAGATCCGCGATCCCCGCGGTGTCGACATCGACCTCGTGCAACGCCACGAGTGTGTCGACCATGCTTTCGCTCAGCGACCGCGCCTCAGCGGAGGACAACGTCAGGCCGTCGGGCAGGTTCCCGCGCAGGATCACGCCGGGAACCCGCTCCATCAGGTAGAACTCACTGCCGATGACTGACTCGTCGGTGCACAGGGCCAGCACCGTGGGCACCTGGCCGAACGTCGGCCGCAGTCGGTCCTGGATCGTGAACTCGCGCTTCATGTCGTGGGCCGACGCCGCCTTGGTCCCGGCCGGGGGCCGCCGCAGGATCACCTCGCGATCCGGGTACGAGAGCAGGTAGGTGAGGTTCGATGCCCCACCGGGAAACTGCCGCACGTGCGGATTGTCGACCGTCATGTCCGGCACATGGCGGTGCACCCACTGCTGCAGGGCGTCGACGTCGAAGGAGTCCTCGGCCCGCAGTTCCCGCGGCTCGTCGGACAGCCCCTCGGGCGTACCGATACTCACTGGCCCGGCTCCGCGTACTTCTTCAGTTCGGCACGGGCGACCATGCCCAGGTGCACCTCGTCGGGACCGTCGGCCAGGCGCAGCGCCCGGGCGCCGGCGTAGGCCTCGGCCAGCGGGAACACGTCGCTGACCCCGGCCCCGCCGTGGATCTGGATCGCCATGTCGATCACGTCGCACGCCATCCGTGGCACGACCGCCTTGATCTGCGACACCTCGTTGCGGGCACCGGCCACGCCGTACTGGTCGAGCAGCCACGCGGTGCGTAGCACCAGCAACCGGGCCTGGTCGATCGCCAGCCGGGCTTCCGCGATGCGTTCCCGATTACCTCCCAGGTTGGCCAGGGGCTTGCCGAACGCGACCCGGTCCAGCGACCTCCGACAGGCGAACTCCAGCGCCATCTCGGCCAGACCGATGGCGCGCATACAGTGATGAACCCGACCCGGACCCAGCCGTCCCTGAGCGATCTCGAACCCGCGGCCCGGTCCGGCGATGATCGCGTCGACCGGGAGGCGCACATCGGTGAAGGACACCTCGCCGTGTCCGTACGGCTCGTCGTAGTAGCCGAACACCGGCAGCATGCGGCCGATCTCCACTCCCGGGGCATCGGTCGGCACCAGCACCATCGAATGCCGCCGGTACTTATGGGCCTCGGGGTCGGTGAGTCCCATGAAGATCACGAACTTACAGTCGGGGTGGCCGATCCCCGTGCTCCACCACTTGGTGCCGTTGATCACGACCTCGTCGCCGTCGATGACGGCGGTGGCGGCCATGTTGGACGCGTCGGACGAGGCAACCGCCGGTTCGGTCATGCAGAACGCTGACCGGATCTCACCGGCCAACAACGGCGCCAGCCACTGTTCTTGCTGCGCCTCGCTGCCGTAGTGGACCAGGACCTCGGCGTTGCCGGTGTCGGGGGCGTTGCAGTTGAACACCTCGGGCGCCAGCGGCATCGCCCGGCCGGTGAGTTCGGCAATGGGGGCGTAGTCGGTGTTGGACAGGTCAGGACCGAACCGGTCGTCGGGCAGGAACAGGTTCCACAGTCCGGCGGCGCGGGCCTCGGCCTTGAGCGTCTCGACGACCGGGGGCACCGTCCACGGTTCCGCACGGGCCGCCTCCAGGTAACCGGGCAGCTCGGGCAGGACCCGCCGGGTGATGAACTCGTCGGCTCGGGTGAAGTAGTCCTGCGCACGGGGGGAGGGGGAGAAGTCCATATGTCCACCCTACGCAGCACGGTTCCAGCGCCACAGGGGGCCGGATCACGCAGCAGGGGAACCTGGTGGGCGCGGGGTGGGCTGGGCTAACGAAGCGCCCCGATCGGATGGTCGGCGAACATGGTCACGGGTGCGCCAGCGGGCACCCCGGCGTCGGCCCAGGTCATAGTCGGCAGGGCGGCGGCAGCCCGCTTCGTCAGACGACCACCCGGCACGGGACGGAAGTCGCCGCCGGCCGGGTTCACCAGGTCCGGGACCAGCGAGTTCACCGCGTTTTCGCGCAGGAACGCAGCGTCGCGGGCGCCCGCCAGCCCCGTCGGCATCGACACCGAGCCGTTCGAGAAGACGTTGCCACGGATGACGAGGTCGGTGTCGACCCGCGACGGTGCGGGCACGCCTGAGCCGGCCGGAGGCGTGACCGGACCGGCCAGTTGTACCTGCTGCCACTGGGAGCGGTAGCCGGCCGGGTTCATGATCACGTTGTTCAGGAAGTACGTGTGCCGTGAGGGGATGTACTGGCCGTCCATGGCGACCCCGCCCCAACCACCCGCCCGCCGGTTGGCCGCACACCGAGCAGTTTCCCCGTCGCAACTGCGGCTGCCGTGCACGAACTCGACGGTGTGACTGCGCGCTCCCACCCGGTAAAGCGTGTTGTACGCCATGACGGTGTTGTAGCCACCGTTGATGCCCAGCCCTGCGCCTTGGGTGTCGTGGATGACGTTGCCCATCACGGTCACGCCGTACGTCTCGTAGCGCAACCACGGCGCCACCATGTACTCGAATCCGGTTCCCTGCCCGGCGGTGAAACCGCCCGTGCCGCAGTGGTGGATTCGGTTGTTGCGCACGTTCACATACGCGCTGCCGCCCTTGACGTAGGCGCACCAGTCGTCGGCGTGGTGGATGACGTTGCCGGTGATCGTGGCGTGCTGCACGGCCACGAAGTCGATCGCGTTCTCGTAGGATCCGCTGATGTCGCTGCCGGTGATCGTCAGGTGGTGTGACTGGTTCACCTTGACCGTCTCGTGGGCGGCACCCCGTCCGTTCAGCCGGACGCCGCGCAGGGTGACGTAGCCGCACTTCTCGCAGTGGAAGGTGTCGCCCGCCCGGTCGATCGCCAACCCCCGCAGCGTCAGATGACGTACGTCGTAGGCGTTGATGTCACCGCGCAGAACCGCCGTCCGGGCTCCGTCGACCGCGTTGATCACCAGGGGGGCTGCGGCGGTCCCCCACCGACTCTCCCAGTAGTGCGGCGTGTTCGCCTCGGGGTACGTCCCGCGCCGCAACTGGATCCAGGTCGGCTGTGCCAAGGTCCGTTCCTGTGGCACCCGCCGCCAGGCCTCGGCCACGGTGCGCACCGGCGTCGCGGGGCCGCCGCCCGCGGAGTCCCGGCCGTTGACAGGATCGACGTAGATCTCCCGACGGGTCACAGCTGCAGCGGCGACGCCTGCGACGCCGCCCGGTGACGCCGTCACCTGCACGGATGTCGACGCCACCGCACGCGCGGGGACCACTGACGCGATCAGGGTGACGATCGCGGCGGCGACCGGGGTCCACTGGCAACGTCTCATCTCCCCAGCATCGGCCCCGCGGATGACCCACCACAGGTCCATCCGAGGGACCTGTGGACCGGTTGCAGAGTCACTACCGTGACAGGGTGAGCACGACGCAGCCGGCGGACCTCGAGCCGATCATGCATACGGCCTTGTCCGTCGGAGCCCGGGTGCAGATGGCCGGTGGCTACACCGCCCGGGTCCGCGACACCGTGCGGCGGGTGGCGCTCAACCTGGGTGCCGAGGAGGCGCAGTGCTGGTTGTCCTCGGGGAGCGTCGGACTGACCCTCACCAAGGACGGGGTGACCCACACGGCGGTCCGCACTGTTCCTGCGCTTGGCGTCAACTTCACCGAACTCAGCGAGTTGTCCCGGTTGTCCAAGGCGACCGAGGGGAAGTCGCCGACGCAAGTCCAAGCGGAGCTCTATGCGATCACGGCCAGCTCGCGTCGCTATCCCCCGCCGGTGACCGTCGTGATGCTCGGCATCGCCTGCGCCTCGCTGGCCGGGCTGTTCGGGGCAGACCCCTGGGGCATCGTGCTGGCCGGACTCGGCGCCACGGCCGGGTCGGCGGTTCGCATGGTCATGCTGCGACGGCGGTTCAAGCCGTTCGTGTACTGCCTGTTCTCGGCCTTCGTCGCTGTGTCCGTGGTTCTGGTGATCAGCGCCCTCACCGACACCCGCGGCGACTCGGGGGTCTCCACCGCCACCACCGCGTCCATCCTCTTCCTGGTCCCGGGAGTCCCGCTGCTCAACGGCACCGCCGATCTGTTGACGTCCAACTACCTCAACGCGCTGGCCCGCCTGACTCGGGCCAGTGTGATCCTGCTGGGCGCGACCTTCGGGCTCGCCCTGGCCTCGTTCGTCTGGGTGCGACTGTGATCTCGCTGTGGACCGTGCTGTGGGCGGCTCCCGCTGCCGTTGGGTTCGCCGTTCTGTTCAACGTGCACCGCAGGGCCCTGCCGATCGTGGCCGTCGTGGCGGTGCTGGCCCGTCTGATCAGCGAACAGGGGCAGGACTGGGGCCTGAACCTCATCGCCGCCGACTACCTCGCGGCATTCGTCGTGGGGGCGGTCGCGTACACGGTCGGGCCGGCCCTGCGCGAGGCCTCGCCGGTCTTCGCCTTCGCCCCCGTGATCCCACTCATCCCGGGCGTGCTGCTCACTGACGCCCTGCGGTCGCTGCTCATCTGGGTCCAGTCGGGAGACGACCAGGCGCCCAGCTCGGGCGCCGACTTCCTGCAGTTCGCCAGTTCCGGTTTCACGGCGGCTGCCGTCGTTCTGGTGCTGTGCCTGGGCACCTTGAGCCCCATGCTGCTGATGCCACGAGCCCGTACCGCCGAGGACTGATGTCAGCGGCGGTCGGCGACGAGCCACTCCGCGGCATCCGCCAGATCCACGGCGGCCTGCCGCAACCGGACGGCCTGGAGCGCCACGGCCTGCTCTTCGTCCGTCGTCGGCGGTGATCCCGGTGCCGGATGAGGCGCAGGCGGCGGGTCGACCCCCAGTGCTTCGGCCGCTCGTCGGAACTCGCGCCCGGCCTGTTCGGCGTCGGCCGCCACGTCCAGTCCCGGGCCGCCCCGGAGGCCCTGGTGCCGGGCCTGGAAGGTCAAGGCCAATAGGCACAGGTGGGCCCGTTCGGCGGCGTCCAGGCTGACGGCCAGGCAACGCGGATCGACGACCGGCTTCGGCTCGAGCAGTGACGCCTCGGCGGTCGGACGCAGCCGCAGCAAGTTGTTCCGCTCGTGTTCCCCGATCTGGATCAGTTCGGCATCGTTCAGTGTCCCGGGCCGGGCGACCGCATCGGTCACCCGCGCGGACCATTCCCCCAGGCCTCGCACCACATCCGCGAGGAGCGCCCGGGCCTGTCGCGAACGGAAGGTAGGAACCAGAGCGGACACGGCGATCCCGACCGCGGCACCGATCAACGTGGCCACGATCCGGCTGACGTAGAGAGCCTGGTCGGGTGACACCGTCTGATCCAGCACCAGGATCGTGCCGGCGACTCCGAACGACGCCAGGATGTAGTTCCCGGTGAAGTACCGGAAGGCAACCGCCGAGATCACCGCCACGACGACGGCCAGCGCCCACGACTGACCGGCCGCCAGTTGCAGCGCCAGTGGCACCAGCACCACGGCCAGCAGGTTGCCACCGATGCGAGCGGTCGAACGAACGATGGTGAACGACCATTCGGGTTTGACCACGAAGACACACGTCAGCGGGATCCAGAACGAGTGGTTCAACGGCGCGAGCAGGCTCAGTGACTGCGCGATCCCGATCGCCACGGCCATCCGCAGCCCCTGCCGGAACTGCGAGTTGCCCGGCCGCAGCCACTCCCAGCCGATCGCGGGCGGTGGGTGGACCGGCTCGGGACGGTCATCTTTGGTCCCCAGTCGGTCGATGGTGTGATCCAAGTTGGCCAGATCGGTGATGAGGCGGTCGCCGACCGGCCAGGAATGGCCGATTTCGATCGACGGATCGGGGGTCGGCGAGCGGCCCTCGCCCAGCCGCTGTGCGGCCAGATGCAGCCGTCGGATGACGGCAAGGCGCTCGCCGTAGCCGGGCATCTCCAGCACACGCCAGGCGATGAGCGTGCGGCGGACCTCCGTCACCGCGGCGGCGACGTCCAGCGCGCTGGATCGGTTGGGGACGCCGGACTCGTCGATCGTGCGCCGCACCTCGTCGATCTCGGCCGATGCCCGGTTGCCGTCACGGCCCGAGACGCGCAACGACCGGACCATCAGTTCCATGGTGCGGATCGTGTTCGCCAGTGCCACCCGCAGCGACAGCGCGCGTTCCCGATGCCAGAAGATCAGCCACACCAGGGCCTGCACCACCGCACCGATCGCCAGCCAGGTCGTGGCCAGCACGGGGTCTGCGCCGATCCCGGCGAAGATGACTCCCATCGCCAGCGCCCCGATCCCGACGGTGCGGGCGACGACTCCGACCGAGACCGTGGCACTCTGCACGAACGCGACCGCGGCGAGGAACGGAACCGTCCACCAGGTGCCGCTCAGGACCAGGGCCACGAAGGCCACCGCACACATGGTCGCGGTCGACACCATCACCAGCCGAACCAGGCGCCGGAAGGGCAAGATGGCTTCGCCGAGGCCGAGCTGCAGCGCCCCGAAAGCGGCGAAGACGAACACGTTCAAGTGGCCGGTGACCAGGCCGGCCGTCACGAAGGCGACCACCACCACGCTGCGGCGGGCCACCGAACTCCACGACGCCTGCGGCCACGGCGCCTCGAGCGCCCCTCGACGCAACTGAGCCACGGCCATCGGCAGGCGGCGGGGCCAAGCCTCGGGGGTCATGGGCTCATGCAAGCAGCCTGGCCCCTGGTTTGCCCCTTCACTGTGCGTTAGCCATTCGTTACTAATACGGTGGCTTCGGGCAGCACGCCGCCCCCACTGAGGAGTCGCCGAATGTCGAACCTGGATCTCGGACGCATCCAGTTCGCGATGACGTCCATCTACCACTTCCTGTTCGTCCCGCTGACCATCGGACTCGCCTTCCTGACGGCGATCCTGCAGACGCGGTGGCACCGCACGGGGAACCCGGAACTGAAGCGGCTGACGAAGTTCTTCGGCCACATCCTCCTCATCAATATCGCCATCGGTGTGGTGACCGGGTTGGTCCAGGAGTTCCAGTTCGGCATGAACTGGTCGGCCTACTCCCGGTTCGTGGGTGACGTGTTCGGCGCCCCGCTGGCCATGGAGGGGCTGGCGGCGTTCTTCCTGGAATCCACATTCCTGGGACTGTGGTTGTTCGGCTGGGACCGGCTGCCCAAGCGGCTGCACCTGGCCACGATCTGGATCGTCGCCGTCGGCACCATGCTGTCGGCGCTGTTCATCATGGCCGCCAACTCGTGGATGCAGAACCCCGTCGGCTACGAGATCGTCAACGACCGCGCGTCACTCACCGACATCGGCGCCGTGTTCACCAACCCGGTGTTCATCTTCGGCTACCTGCACGTGCTGCTCGCCGCCGCCGTCACCGGGGCGGTCACGATGCTGGGCGTTGCGGCGTACCACATCCGCAAGGGCAACATGGCGTTCCTGACCGCCGCCAAGAGTTCGATCGCGGTGCTGCTGCCGTCGATCATCCTGGCCATGGGGGTCGGCAGTGAGCTGGGCGTGATCGAGGCGACCTATCAGCCGATGAAGATCGCGGCAGCCGAAGCGCAGTGGGAGACCTGCCAGCCGTGTTCCTTCTCGCTGTTCCAGATCGGTGGCGGCAACGACGACCAGGATCCGACCCAGATCCTGGAAGTCCCCTACCTGCTGTCGATCCTGGCGACGAACTCCCCCGACGGTCAGGTCATCGGCCTGAACGACCTTCAGGCGGAATATGAACAGAAGTACGGACCGGGGTACTACGTGCCCAACGTGTTCGTGCAGTACTGGTCGATGCGCCTGATGGCCTACACCGCCGGGGCCATCGCAGCGCTGGCCGCACTCGGTGCTTTCCTGTGGTGGCGGCGCAAGCTCACCGGCAATGCCTGGTACACGCGGGCGTTCTGGTTCCTGTGTATCCCGGCCATCCTGTCGCCGTTCATCATGAACACCTTCGGCTGGATGCTCACCGAGAACGGTCGGCAACCGTGGATCGTGCAAGGGCTGATGCTCACCCAGGACGGGGTCAGTCCGTCGGTCTCGGCGACGGAGATCTGGATCTCGATCTTCGCTTTCGCGGCCATCTACATCGTGCTGGGGATCGTGTGGGCGACCTTGATGATCCGCTATGCGCGGCAGGGGCTGCATGACGAACCCGACGACACGGCTTCCGATGACGACGCCGACCGCGCTCCGGCGTTGACGTACTGAGGAGGCGGGCATGGATCTTCAGAACATCTGGTTCGTGATCATTGCGATCTTCTGGGTGGGCTTCTTCGTCCTCGAGGGGTTCGACCTCGGAGTCGGGATGCTTCATTGGTTCGTCGGCAAGAACGACACCGAGCGCCGAGTGGCGATCAACTCCATCGGACCGTTCTGGGACGGCAACGAGGTGTGGCTGATCGTGGGTGGCGCGGCCATCTTCGCTGCGTTCCCCGGGTGGTACGCCACCATGTTCTCGTCGCTGTACCTGGCGCTGGTGCTGGTGCTGCTGGCGCTCATGGCGCGTGGGGTGGCGTTTGAGTATCGCGGCAAGAAGGACTCGCAGCGGTGGCGAAGCGGCTGGAGTCTGGCGCTCGGGATCGGCAGCGCGTTGATCCCCCTGCTGCTGGGGGTCGGCCTCGGCGACCTGCTGGTCGGGCTGCCCATCGGCGCCGATCAGGAGTACGCCGGGACGTTCTGGAATCTGCTGACCCCTTACGGCCTGCTCACGGGTGTCGGGCTGTTGGTGTTGTGCCTGTCGCACGGTGCGAGCTTCCTGGCGCTGAAGACGACTGGTGAGGTGCAACAACGCAGCCACCGGTATGCCGTCCAGTTCGGCCGCCTTGCCGCGATCCTGGTGCTGCTGTGGGTGATCGCCACGATTCTTGTCGCCGGTGTGAAGCCGGTATCGGTGGTGTTCATGGTGCTGGCGGTGCTGGGTGTGGCGTTGAGCGTCCTGTACCAGGGCAAGGGCCGCGACGGCATGGCCTTCACCCTGAGCGCGATCGGCATCGGCGCCACAGTGGCGACGCTGTTCGCGTCGCTGTTCCCGAACGTCATGGTGTCCAGCCTGGATGCGGCCTACAACCTGACTGTCGAGAACACCGCCAGCGGCAACTACGCGCTGACCATCATGACCTGGGTCGCGGTGATCATGTTCCCGGTGGTGCTGATCTACCAGGCCTGGAACTACTGGGTCTTCCGCCAGCG
>CAZVYU010000060.1:0-15091 GCA_964631645.1 uncultured Actinomycetes bacterium | reverse complement strand
GACACCGTGTCGTTCCAGGTGACCGTGGCACCCGGACGCAGCCCGGCCTGGACCCAATGCCGCGCAGTGGTGGCGGGCACCCCCGCGGGCTGCACGATCAGGGCTGCGAATTCGTGGCTGGGGTATCCGCAGTTTCCGGAGTGGTGATCCCGGCCAGCCGACGCGCCATCGACCTCTTGTGCGCCAGGTCCGCCTGCCGTTCGATCTGGACCCGCTGTGCCTGCGGCGAGCCCGCTCCATGCAGGGATTCGGTCAGGTAGCCCACGGCGTTGCGTCCCATCGTCATGTTCTCGATCAGGCGAAGTACGCGGCGGCGTTCCTCGGTCGGTCGATCGGGACCCGTGGACAGGTACTTGTCGAGTACCGGACCGATCTCGGCATCACTGAACTCTTCGTCGCCCGGCATCGTCACCAGAAGTCCCCCGGCGAGGTCCTGGGCCAGCCGACCGATCTCATAGGGGAACCGGGTCACGTTGTGTTTGCAGATGTTGGCCAGCAGACCGTCGTTCTCGAAGTTCCCGGCGGGACGTTCGAAGGACTCGTACGACGCAGCGATCCCGGCCGCGTAGATCGTCTCGTTCAGGTGCACCATCTCGACGAGTTTGTCGCGCACGTGAGACGCCTTGTCGACCCCATTGAGCTGTGCGGCGAGCGCAGCGGCGCCGATGAGAACGTCCCCCACCCCGCTCTTGCACACGTAACTGCGGCGGTGATAGGCGGTAAACCGTTCGACCAGGTCGGCGGCGAATTGCCACTCGCCCTGCATGAACACGTGCTCTTCGGGGACGCGCACGTCATCGAGGACGACCATGACCTCCTGCCCCGCGTAGCAGGCGTTCCCGGCGTCGATGTCGCTGCCGTAGGCGCGGTCATCGCTGGCCTGGCGGCCGTAGATGTAGGTGATCCCCGGGGCATCGACCGGTACCGCCGCAACAACGGCGTAGTCGCTGTCGGACTCCCCCAGCCGCTGCGTCGGCATGACCAGGAGCCAGTGGGAGTTGAGGGCACCGGTCTGATGTGCCTTGGCGCCGCGGATGACGATGCCGTCCGCGTCTTCGCCCACCACATGCACGAACAGGTCGGGGTCATGTTGCTTGTGCGGGGGCAGCGAGCGGTCGCCCTTCGGGTCGGTCATGGCGCCCCCGACCACGAGGTTCTGCCGTTGGACGTCGGCCAGCCAGGTCCGGAACCGCTGGTGATACGAGGTCCCGGACGCAGCGTCGATGTCGAAGGTCACGGAGAACAGGGCGTTGATGGCGTCCATCCCCACGCACCGCTGGAAACAGGTGCCGGTGCGTTGTCCCAGCCGACGCTGCATCTGGTTCTGCGCGACCACGTCCGAGACGTCCTCGGTGACGTGCAGGAACCGGTTCACCGGTTCGTCGATCAGCCCTGAGGTCGCCGAGGCCAGCGAGGGGTCCGTGTCCGCCAGTTCGTAGGTCTCCGCCATCGCGTTGATCGAGGGCGCGATCACGGGGTGGTCGCCCGGCTCCCTGACGCGTTCGCCCTTCAGGTGGACGCGCAGGTCGCGGCCGCGGAGGCTGGCCCGGTAGTCGTCGGCGGAACTGATCCGGTCGCCCGGACGCCAGGTCATCGCCGGTTCGGCTTCAACGTCCACAAGACGCTCATCGAACCGGTCTGCGTGCCGTCGTCGGTCGTGAGCGCGACCTCGACCCGGAACTCGGGGCGGCGGCCTTCATCGAGTTCGGCGGAGATGTCGGAAGGATCGCGATCCAGGGTCGCCGTGGCCGTCACGCGCCCTTTGGCGAACTTGAGGTAGCGGATCGTGGCTTCCACCGCCAACGGCGTGGCGTCGGCCATCCGGTCGCCGAAGTTCACGAACACGAGGGCTCCGGAAGCGGACTCACCCAACGTGAACATGGCGCCGGCGTGGGGGCCGGCCACATGGTTGTGGTATTCCGCCTGGTCCGGCAGGACCATCACGGCCCGCCGGGTGTCCAACTCGACGAACTCCAGCGCCAGCGTGCCCACCATGGGCACGGCTTGCGGGAAACTGTTCCTGACGTCATTGATGTCCAAGGCCATGGGCCGAGGCTACCGCGCGGGGCTGGGCGCTACCCTCGCGCCATGGACGAGCCCCGCATCGCCGGCATCGACATCGACGGTGTCATCGCGGATCCGTCCCATCGCCTGCACTACCTGGATCGGCGGCCCAAGGACTGGTCCGGCTTCTTCGCCGCCGCGGGTGCCGACCCGCTCCTGGCGGCGGGGGCAGACGTGGTGGCGGATCTGGCGGCCGAGGGCCACACGATCGTCTATGTTTCCGGACGCCCCGAACAACTGCGCGAAGTCACCCGCGCCTGGCTCGCCCGCCACGAACTCCCCGAAGGGCCGATGTATCTGCGGCGGCCGCGCGACTTCCGGCCGGCCGCCCAGGTGAAGCGTCAGCTCTATCGGCGGATCTCGCGGGAGTTCCCGATCGGGATCATCGTGGACGACGACGTCGCGGTCGTGGCGGCGCTGCGCGAGGCGGGTTTTCCGGTGCGCCATGCGGACTGGCTCCGGCCGTCCGGGTCGCTGGGAGCAGCGCAGGAGGACGAGGGCCGGACCTGACGGAGCCGCTCAGCCGGCGCCGACCGCTCGGGAGCGGACGTCCAGTTCTTTCTGGATCGTGCGCATGAGCGCGTCCGGCAGACCCTCCTCGTCCCGCATCCGCAGCAGTTCCTCCTGCTCCGCGTGCACCATGCTGCGTCGCAGTTCGTGCGTCGTGGTCACATTGGTGCTCGGTTCCCCCTCGGCCTCCTCGGCGGCTATGAGCCGGTCGAGTCGAAGGTCCACATCCGTGCGCAACGCATCCACCGTCTCGGACGGCAATGGGGTTCCCGCGCGGTCGGCGGCCTGGATCATCTCGTCCAGTCGATCCAACGATGCCCGGGCCAACGCCACCCGGACCCGCTGGACGGTGCCGTGATCGTCGTCGGGCGGCAGGTCACACCAACGGACGAGTGGCTTGATGGTCGGTGCCAGCAGGAGCGAGGCGAGGACGACACAGAAGGTGATGCTGATGATCATGTCCCGACCCGGGAACGGGGACCCGTCCACCGTCGTCAGGGGCAGCGTGAACGCCGCCAGCGCCGAGATGGGGCCGCGGGTTCCCGCCCAAGCCAGCACGATCCAGCCCCGCCGGTAGGAGCGCCGGGTCCCCGCGATGGCGTTCATTCCGTAGACGAACGCGAAGCGCGTCAGCATCAGAGCGATCAGGACCGCAGGGACGATCACGATCAGTTGCCGGTGCTCGTCGGGTGTCAGTTGCCGCAGAGCACTGGGGACATCGATCCCCACCAGGAAGAACGCAATCGCCTGCAGGATGAAGATGACCGCTCGCCACAGGCTCGTGGCCTGAAGCCGACCGGCGTAGGTGGCGGTCGACGACGTCGCGTGGGCTAGGATGAGCGCTGCCACCACCACGGCCAGGATGCCGGAACCCTCCACCCGTTCCGCCAAGGCGTAGATGGGAAAGGGCGCGATCAGGATCACCCCGTTGGCCACGGTCGTGTCCCGCGCTCGAGCGGTCAGGATCGCCAGCAGCCACCCGCCGACGGCCCCCACCAGAAGGCCCAGCGCCACACTCTCGAGCAGGATCAGCGACACTTCCCCCACCGTGACGCTGCCCACCGCAGCAGCGGCGGCGAAGACCCGTAGCAGGGTCAGCGCGGTGCCGTCGTTGACCAGGCTCTCGCCCTCGAGGATGTTCACCAGGCGGCGGGGCAGTGCGACGGAGCGGGCCGTGGCTGACACCGCCACAGCATCGGTGGGTCCCAGGATCGCGCCGAGGCACAGACAGGCGGTCACCGGGATCCCGGGCAGCAGAAGGGCCGCCACCCCGCCCACCACGAAGGCCCCGACCACGACCAGTCCGATGGCCAGCGCCATGACGGGCCGCGACACCCGACGCAGGTCGACGATGGAACTGCTCAGGGCCTCGCCGAAGACCAGCGGGGCCAGCACGACGACCAGGATGAACTCGGGATCAGCCGGGGCGTCGGGTCCGAACGGCAGCAGCCCGAACACCAGCCCGGCCGCGAGTAGGGGCAGAGACGGGTTGATGCCTCGATTGCGGGCGAATCCCGCGATCAACACAGCCACGACGATCAGGCCACCGACCTCGGTGACCTCGGCCGTCACGTGAGGACACCGTCCTCGGGATCGTCGGCATACTCCGAGACCGGCGGACAGGAACAGACCAGGTTGCGATCACCGAAAGCCTGGTCGATCCGGGACACCGGTGGCCAGTACTTGTCCGCCACCAGTTCCGGTGCGGGGTAGACACCGGTGCGTCGCGAGTACGGGCGGTCCCAGTCATCGACCAGGGATTCGGCCGTGTGCGGTGCCCGTCGCAACGGTGAGTCGGCCACCTCCCACTCGCCGGAGGCCACCTTGTCGATCTCGGCACGGATGGCGATGAGTGCGTCGCAGAACCGGTCGAGCTCGGCCAGACCCTCGCTCTCGGTGGGTTCGATCATGAGGGTTCCCGCGACCGGGAAGGACATGGTCGGGGCGTGGAAGCCGTAGTCGATGAGCCGCTTGGCCACGTCCTCGGCCGTGATCCCAGTCTCCTTGGTCAACGGCCGCAGATCGAGGATGCACTCGTGGGCCACGAGGCCATCGCGACCGGTGTAGAGGATCGAGTAGGCCTTGGACAACCGCCGGGCGACGTAGTTGGCCGACAGGATCGCGACCTCCGTTGCGCGGCGGAGTCCATCGGCACCCATCAGGCGGATATACGTCCAGGGGATGGGCAGCACGCCCGCACTCCCCCACGGTGCGCCCGACACGGGCCCGACGCCGCCATCGGGGTAGCCGCGCCCGACCGGACCGGCCTCGGGGCGCAGCGGATGGCCGGGCAGGAAGGGCGCCAGGTGCGACTTGACCGCCACCGGTCCCACCCCCGGACCGCCCCCGCCGTGCGGGATGGTGAACGTCTTGTGCAGATTCAGGTGACTGACATCGGCCCCGAACTGACCCGGACGGGCGATGCCCACCAGTGCGTTCAGGTTTGCCCCGTCGACGTACACCTGTCCCCCGGCGGCATGGACGAGGTCGCACATCGCGGTGACGTCGGTCTCGAACACCCCGTGGGTGGACGGATAGGTGATCATCAGGGCGGCGACGGTGTCGCCAAGGGTTTCCAGATGGGTCCGCAGGTCGTCGAGGTCGACATCGCCGTTCTCGCGGCACTTGACCACGGACACCTTCATCCCGGCCATGACGGCGCTGGCGGCGTTGGTCCCGTGGGCGCTGCTGGGGATGAGGCACACGACGCGCTGCTCGTCGCCTCGGCTGCGGTGGTAGGCCCGGATGGCCAACAGTCCGGCCAGTTCTCCCTGGGACCCGGCGTTGGGCTGTACGGACACGGCGTCGTAGCCGGTGATCTCGGCCAGCCAGGCCTCCAACTGAGCGATGAGATCGCGGTAACCGGTGATGGCATGCAGTGGCGCGAACGGGTGAAGATCCGCGTAGCCGGGCCACGAGATCGGCTCCATGGCCGTGGCCGCGTTGAGTTTCATCGTGCACGAACCCAGCGGGATCATGGAGCGGTCGAGGGCGATGTCCCGGTCGGACAGGGTCCGCAGATAGCGCAGCAGGTCGGTCTCGGAACGGTGCTCGTGGAACACCGGGTGGGTCAGGTACTCGCTGTCGCGGCGCAATTCGACCGGGATCGCCTCGGAGTCGGGCACATCCTCGGCTGCGCCGAACCGGCTCAACGACTCGCCGAATTCCGGCACCGCACCGGCAAGGCCCTGCCACACGGTGATGACATGGTCCATCGTGGTCAGTTCGTCGGTGCTGACCGCCACGGTGTCCCGGTCGACGGACCGGACGCCGATCCCCAGCCGATCACATTCGCGCACCACGGCTTCGGCCTGGCCCGGCACCCGGAAGGCCACCGTGTCGAAGAATGCGTCGTGGAGCAGTTCGATCCCACCCGCGCGCAAACCCTGAGCCAGGGCGTAGGCGTGGGAATGTGCCCGTTCCGCTATTGCCCGCAGCCCGTCGGGGCCGTGGTAGACCGCGAATGCACTGGCGATGACCGCCAACAGCACCTGTGAGGTACAGATGTTGCTGGTCGCGCGATCCCGTCGGATGTGCTGTTCCCGGGTCTGCAGCGCCAGGCGCAGGGCCGGGCGTCCGTCGGCATCCACGCTGACGCCCACGAGTCGTCCGGGCAGGGATCGTTCCAGGCCGGAACGCACGCTCATGAAACCCGCATGGGGACCCCCCATGCCCATGGGGACGCCGAAGCGTTGGGCCGAACCCACGGCGATGTCGGCGCCGAACTCGCCCGGAGGGCGAAGGATCGTCAGGGCAAGCAGGTCGGTGGCGACCGCGACACACAGCCCACGTTCCTTGGCGGCGGCCACGATGGCCGCGGGATCGCTGATGTCCCCCAGGCTGCTGGGGTAGGACAGGAGCAGTCCGAATGCTTCGTCGGGCAGCCCGTCGCGTCGTACGTCGCGGACATCGAGTTCGATGCCGATCGGTTCCGCCCGGGTCCGCAGCACTGCGATCGTCGCCGGGTGGGTGTCGGCATCGACCACGAACACATTGGACGGGGCACGCACCGAGCGGCGGGCCAGGGCCATGGCCTCGGCCGCCGCAGTGGGTTCGTCCAACAACGAGGAGTTGGCGACCGGTAGGCCGGTCAGGTCGCTGACCAGGGTCTGGAAGTTCAACAACGCCTCGAGCCGGCCCTGGGAGATCTCCGGCTGGTAGGGCGTGTAGGCGGTGTACCAGGCGGGGTTCTCGAGCACCCGCCGCCGGATGACCGCCGGCGTCTCGGTGCCGTAGTACCCCATGCCGATCAAGGGGGTGGTGAGCTGGTTGCGGGCCGCGAGGCCGCGCAATTCGGTCAGTGCGTCGGACTCCGTGCATGGGTCGGGCAACCGCAGTCGGCTGTCCCGGATGCTCGGTGGCACGACCGCGGAAATGAGTGCCTCGAGGTCGTCGAAGCCCAACTCGGTGAGCATCTGCTGGATGTCGGGGTCGGAGGGGCCGACATGACGACCGACAAAACGGGGAAGGGGACGGGACTCCACGGGTGCGCCGATCAGCCGGTGCGGGCGGTACGCCGAGCCGCCAACTCGTCGACGGCTCCGTCGGGCACGATGTTGATGCCGTCGGACGATTCGCCGGGCAATGTGGACAACGATCCTTCGACCTCGCGCCACACGCTGCCGACGGCGATGCCGAACACGCCCTGGCCGCCTCGCACCAGGTCAATGACCTCGTGCTCGCTGCGGCATTCGTAGATGCTGGCGCCGTCACTCATCAGGGTGATCTGGGCCAGATCGGCGTCGCCGCGATCGCTGAGGTGTTTGACGGCGGCCCGGATGTTGGGCAGGGACACCCCGGTGTCGATCAGCCGCTTCACGATGCGCAGGACGAGGATGTCGCGGAACGAGTACAGCCGTTGGCTGCCCGAACCGGCCGCATTGCGGATGGACGGTTCCACCAGCCCGGTGCGCGCCCAGTAATCCAGTTGCCGATAGGTGATGCCGGCGGCGTTGCACGCGATGGGTCCGCGGTACCCGATGTCCTCGGGAAGCGGACGCAGATCGCGGTCGTCGAACAGGGCGGTCTGCATGTCCTCGGGCGCACCGGTTTCTGCGACGGTGGGGGTGTCATCGGCCATGGGGCCCTCCTGCCGGTCGCAGCTGAGGAGTCGCAGCTGGGGACGCTGAAGTCACAGTCTAGTTCCGGAAACTAGAGGAGACACATGATCGGGTCAACGACGTTGGCCGGGACACGCCGACAAGTCATCCCGGGGTCTCGAAATCCTCGGGAGAGACGTGGTCCAGGAACTCGCGGAACCGCTCGACCTCCTGCTCCTGCTCACCCTCTCCCGAGTCCTCGGTGGCGTCGTCGCTGTCGTCGGTGTCCTCGATCTCCACGCCCGCTTCGGCAAGGAGCTCCTCGGTGGCCAGTACCGGCGCTCCGGCGCGCAGCGCGATCGCGATGGCATCCGACGGCCGGGCCGACACCTCGCGGCCCGAGACGAAGGTGACGGTCGCGTAGAAGACGCCATCGTCCAGATGGGTGATGCGCACGTCCTGGATCTGCTCCCCCAGGGCTTCCAGCATGTTCGTGATCAGATCGTGGGTCAACGGCCGGGGCGGGGTGACGCCCTCCTGGGCGAACGCGATGGCGGTGGCCTCGACCGTGCCGATCCAGATCGGCAGGTAGCGGGAGGTGCCGGACTCGCGCAGCAGCACCACCGGCTGATTCGACGGCATCTCGAGACGGACGCCCACTACGTCCAACGGTTGCACGTCGTCACTCTAGCGCCGCAGGTCGGCCTGTGACATCAGCGATTGGTGCGGCGGGGGCGGTGTCCGGATGACGGGGTCTGGCGCTGGAGTTCCGCCCGCACCTGCCAGTAGTGCGCGTCACTGAGGGCATCGAGCATCCGCGCCGCTGCCTCGGTGCGCTCTTCGCCCGTGAGGTGAGCCATGGCCGTGCCGATGAGGTGGGCGTCGCGGGAGGCGGCGTTGCGGGCCTGCCGCATGTGGCGCGGGTCCACCCCGAAGGTCGTCAACATCGCGTAGGCACGGCAGTACTGGACGTCCGCGCCGGTGAACCGGTGTGCGGCGTCCGGGGTGATCACCTTGACCTCGATCAACTGGTCCAGGTCGGCGGTGGTCAACCCGCTGGCCTCGGCCAACTCGCTGCGGGTGAAGAAGGACCCTGGGTCCACATCCGTGGTTCGGGCCGAAGGCCGGTCGATGTCGTCGGTGGTGTCGGGCGCGAGCGCAATCTCAACCTGAGGTTGAGGTCGAACCAGCTCTTGCAGGGTTCCCGCAGCCAGGTGGTCCTTGATGACCTTCAGCGGGAGGTACCGGTCGCGCTGCGCGATGAGGACGAGCCGCAGTTGCTCGATGTCCTCGTCGCTGAACCGCCGGTATCCGGACTTGGCCCGGTGCGGTGACACCAGCCCATGGCCTTCGAGGAACCGGATCTTGGAGATGGTGACGTCGGGGAAGTCGGGCGCCAGCAGCGCCAGTACCTCGCCGATGGTCAGTGAGGATCGGCCGCCCTCGGCCATCATCGCGCTCATGCGGCGGGAGCCTCGAAGAACAGGAACCGGTACTTGCCGATCTGCACCTCGTCGCCGGTCGCCAACTCGACGCTGTCGATGAGCTTCTTGTTGACGTAGGAGCCGTTGAGGCTTCCGACATCGGTCACCGTCCACCCGGAGTCGGTCCGGGAGAACTCGGCGTGCCGGCGGCTCACGGTGACGTCATCCAGGAAGATCGTCGAGTCCGACCCTCGGCCGACGGTGACGAGACCGTCGCGCAGCTCGAAACGGGCACCCTCGGCGGGGCCCCGATGGATGACCAGAGCAGCCTCGCCCGGTGCCAATCCTGCGATCGCGTCGGGGTCGATCACCGGTAATGGGCCGCTGTCCTCGACCGGCGGCAGCGCGGTGGTGTCCCCCACCGCCAAGGCCGTCCCGCACGAACTGCAGAAACGACTGTTCGGCAGGACCGGCTGGCCGCAGTTCGAGCACAGGACCAACTCGATGTTGGCCGTCATCTCCGCCGGAGTTTCCGGCACGGACGCGTCAGACATCCCAGGTTTCTCCCCACCCACGATCACCCCGAGCCACAGTGACGTGGCTCACTGCAACTTAGGCCAGCGCCGACGGACAGGTCAACCCGAACCGAAGGGTCAGCGTCGGCCGGCCCGTCACAGTGCGGCGATGTGAGCGTCGTAGTCCTCGGCGCTCAGGTAGTCGACGGTGACGCCCTCGACCTGCACCTCAACCAGCCACCCACCGCCGTAGGGGTCGGTGTTCAAAGCCCCAGGTTCGTCGTCCAGAGAGACGTTGCGTGCGGTGACCGTTCCCGTGACCGGCGCGAAGACGTCGCTGACGGACTTGGTCGATTCCACCTCGCCGCACGGTTCGCCGGCGGTGATCTGCGTTCCGACTTCGGGAAGGTTGACGAAGACGATGTCGCCCAGTGCGTCCTGCGCGAAGTCGGTGATGCCGAACCGGATGACACCGTCCTCGGCCGGACGGATCCATTCGTGTTCGGCGGTGTACTGCAGGTCCTGCGGGTTCATGGGCACCCCTTTCGTTCGTGCTGATCCTGCCATGGTCGGCCCGGGTGCGCCGCGTCCCCATGGGGGTGTCACAACGCCGTGCGGATCCGCTCGGCCCAGTCGCCCAGCAGCGCTTCGGCGTCGTCGTCGGACTCGCCCTCGGCCCAGACATGGGTGACGGCTTCGGTGGGGTCGGCGGACACGAACACCCAGCGGGTGCGGTCGTAGTCGATCCGGATCCCACCGAACCCGTCTTCGAGGACGAGTCCCCGGGCCTGTTCTCGCACTGCCCGCATGACCGACGCCTTGTGGGCCCACGGAGTGACGATCCCGGTGCGAACGACATGGGACCGGGGGATGCGCTCGTCGATGGCCGACAGGGTCAGGCGCGCCCGGGCGACCAGGCCCAGCAATCGCACAAAAGCCGCGAACGGGTCCAGGTGCCGCCCCACCCCGGGCACGATGAAGCCCCCTTCGCCGTCGGCACCCAGGACCACGTCCGCACTCATCCGGGCCGAGAGTTCCCGCTCACCCACCGGAGTCCACAACACCGACGACCCGTGGAACCGGGTGACACGCTCGGCGACCCGCGTGGTGGTGACCGGGAGCGCCACTTCTCCGTGGGTCTCGGCGCAGACCAGGTCGGCGATGATGAGCGCCGCGCGGTCGTCGGGGACGATCCGGCCGGTCTCGTCGATGAGACTCAGCCGCTCCCCCGCGGGGTCGAACCGCACGCCGAAGTCGGCGCGCGAGGCGGCGACCAGGCCGGCGAGGTTGGCCAGGGCGCGGGCCCGGTCATCGCCGGTGTCGGTCGGGCGGTTCTCGGCCAGCCAGTTGTTCACTGCCAGGACATCCACGCCGACCCGGCCCAGCACCGTGGGCAGGACCAGGGCCGCTGCGCCGCCGCCGGTGTCGACGACGATCCGCAGGTGGGCGTCGGCAACGCCTGCCACGGACACCGCGCTCAAAACGTTGTTGGCGTAGTCCTCGGCTACGCGGTGCGGTACCTCCACATCGCCGAAGTCCATCGGTGCCGGGCGCCGGAACTCGTTGGTGACGAAGGCCCGTTCGACCGCACGTCGGGTCGCGCTGCTGACGTCGGTGCCGCGGGAGTCGAGCAGCATGATGTCCAGTGAATCCGGCCGCCCGGGCGTGGTGCGCAGGACAACACCGGCGGCGGAGTTGTTGGCCGTGTCGGCCCGCACGATCGGTACTGCGGCAGTGCGCAGGTCGCGGACGTTCATCCCACCGGCGGTCAGGGAGCCGGTGATCGCGCGGTTGAAGGCGCGGGCGGCCCGGGAGTGGTCGCGTCCGACAGTGACGACCGACGCCTTGGGCAGTGTGCTGGCCAGGGCGGACGCCAACCGGACCGCGCGGTCGACGGTGAGGTCGACATTCACCAGGCCCGACATCCCGCCCGGCCCCAGCACGTGTTTGCGGGTCTTGGATTCCCAGACCACCGACTCGCGAACCACCGCACCGGCGTCGATGCTCTTGCCGGGGAACACCCGGACTTCGGCCGCGATGACCGACTCCTCGCCCAGGACACAATCGTCGGCGACAACTGCTCCGTCGTCGACCCTGCTGCCCCGCAGGACCTGGGTATCCCGGCCGATGATGGCCCCCCGAAGTTCCGCGCCCTCGTCGATGCGGCAGCCATCGAGGATCACGCAGTGATCGATTCGGGCCGAACGGCGCACGACGGTGTTGGCGCCGATCACGGTGGCGGGGCCCACCTGGGCTCCGGCCGCCACCCGGGCGAAGGGGCCGACGAACACCGGTGGCCGAAGGTCCGCCGCGGGGTCGACCTCCGCGCCCTCGGCCAGCCACACGCCGGGCCGGACCTCGAAGGCACCGGTCACGGGTCCAGCCCGGCCCTCCAGGACGTGTCGTTGCACGTCCAGATACGCGGCCAGCGACCCGACGTCCTCCCAGTAGCCGTCGGTGACGTATCCGGTCACCCGCTCCCCCGCGGCCAGTAGCGTCGGGATGATGTCCCGGGCCCAGTCGGACGCCTCGTCGTCGGGGATCAGGTCGAGAACGTGGGGGGACACGCAGTAGATGCCGGTGTTGACGCGGTCGCTCAGGACGTCGCCCCACCCGGGTTTCTCGACGAGAGTCTGGACGGAGCCGGCCTCGTCCAGCACAGCCACGCCGAACTCACGGGGATCGCTGCGCGGGGTCAGCACCATCGTCACCGCAGCTCTGCAGGTCACGTGGTGGGCGGCCACCGCGGCGAGGTCGACATTCGCGATCGCGTCACCGGACAGCACCAGGAAGGGCGCGTCGCGCAGCGCCGCGTGGGCGGCTTTGACGCTGCCGGCCGTTCCCAGTGGTCGGGTCTCGGTGCTGTAGCTGAGTTCGACCCCGAAGTCGGAGCCGTCGCCGAAGTAGTCGCGGATCTGCCCCGCCAGGTAGTGGACCGTGACGACGATGTCGGTGATGCCGCTGTCGCGCAGCCGTTCGATGCTGTGGGCCATGAGCGGCCGACCGACGACCGGCAACAGCGGCTTGGGGATGTTGGTCGTGAGGGGCCGCATCCGCACGCCTTCGCCGCCGGCCATGAGCACGGCTCGCATGGTCACCCCCTGGGCACGGGGTGTTCGGCGAACACCCGTCGGGCCTGTTCCAGATACAACAGCGCCGCGTACCAGTACAGCGCGGTGCCCCAGATCGCGAAGGCCCAGCCCACCACCGCAGCGACCTCACCCAGGGTTCCCGGTGCGTCGCCGAGAAGCAAGAGCGGGAACGCGTAGAGCAGGCAGAACGTAGCGGCCTTGCCCAAGAAGTGGACCGGGAGCCCGACCAACCCCCGTCGCTTGAGTGCCGGCAACAGAGCGGCCAGCAGTACGTCGCGGGCCACGAGGAGTGCGACCAGCCACCAGGGAATGATGCCTCGCAGCGCAAGACCCAGGAGTGCGGCCGCGATGTACAGCCGGTCGGCGATCGGGTCGAGGATCTGACCCAGTCGGGAGATCTGACCCGTGGCGCGTGCGATCTTGCCGTCGAGCCAGTCGGAGATACCTGAAGCGACCAGCAGCACCAGCGCCCAACCGTCCGCCTCGGGGACCAGGATGAGCCACAGGAACAGTGGAACGCCGAGCAGCCGGATGAAGCTGATGACGTTGGGGACCGTGAGGATCCGATCGGTCTGTACCTCGGTCTCCTGGACCTTCACTGGGAGTCGCTCACGACGCTCGTGGCGGGTTCCTCACGACGGCGGCGGAAGAGCCAGGCGGCGCCCCAGACGATCAGCGCGAGTCCGACCACTAGGGCTGCGATCGAGAGCGGGAAGATCCACCGCGACGTGTATCCGACCATGATCCGGGCATCCACGCCCGGACTGGCATCGTCGTTCATGACGACGAAGGTGGAGCCGCCCGAACTGCCCTTGAACTCGATCGTTGGGGCGTTGCCCGTCGCGCGGCGGATCCACAGATCCTCTTCGGCCGGTGGGGTCGGGGTCTTGCTGCCGGGGACCGCCAGCGACTGCCACTGGGCGCCGTCCTGGCGCACTGCCTGGAAAGCCACTCCGTTGAGGTACGTGTTCACCTGTTCTTGGGACCCGATTCCGACGAACAGCCGCCCGGTTCCGGTGGAGTCCGCCCCAAGTGTCGGGGTGCCGAGGAGTGTCGATCCGGGGAAACCGGCGTTCACTGCCACCACGTCGGCAACCAGCGCGTACCCCTCAGCTCCGGTCTGCAACGGTGTGCTGGTCACCGTCAGCGTCCCAGAGGGTCCGAAGGTGGCCACCCCCAGCCCGCCCGCGGCCATCAGGACGGCTCCGAGCACGAGCAGTACTGCTCCCACGATGCGCTTGGCGGTCACGCGTCTCCTCCTCGGTTGCCCACACGATACCGGCGGCCCCCTGTCCGCTTGCGGATGTGAGGTTCGCCACTACGTCACCGAAGAATCGCGGTTGATTCCTAGAAAGGTCACAAAACGGTTTGCACCGACGCGAGTACGGAGGCAGAGTGACCGGATGCCCGGCCGGGACGACCCACCCGCGGCAACCACCGACTGGAGAATCCGATGACCCGCTCGCTGCGACTGACCGCTGCCGCCTTGGTTCTGGCCGCCCCCGTGGCCCTGGCCCCGTCCCTGGCGCAGGCCGCCCCGGCGGTGACGATGGAGCGCCAACTGTCGCCCCAGACCAAGAACCTGTCGTTCTCGGACTATCCGGTCGCGGACTTCCGCACCCGGGACAGCGTGTGGCGCGGCTTCCGGCTGCGGCACCCGGAGGGAGGCCGCTTCCCCACCCAGGTGACCCGCTGGGCGAACCTGGTCCTGGCGGTCATGGGCGAACACCGCATCGCGGCACGGTACTTGCCGGGCATCCTGGCGCAGATCCAGCAGGAGTCCGGCGGCGATCCGTACGCGACGAACCGCTGGGACTCCAATGCCGCGGCCGGGACCCCGTCGAAGGGTCTGCTGCAGATCATTGCGCCGACGTACCGCGCCTACGCCAAGCCGGGCTGGCGCTCGACGCGGTACCAGATCACGCCCTACCTGAACATCTGGGCGTCGCTGAACTACGTCATCGACCGCTACGGCAAGCGCAAGTTCAAGCTGTGGAACAAGGGCCAGAACCAGGGTTACTGAGTTCGCCCTCCCCGCGGCGAGTGTCGCCACGCCGCCAGATGAGCGCCGCCTGTCTTCCGCGTGAGTGCCCCGGTTTGCGGGGTGAGTGCCGCCTGTCTGCGGGGTGAGTGCCGCCGGAGGCGGTGTATCGAAGCCCGCTCAGGTCGGCCCGTACCCAGGGCGGTCGGCGCAGGTGCGGGCCGTGCTCCGCCTTGGCTTCGATACGCGGGCTGACGCCCGCTACTCACCCCGCGGCGGCTGGGGCGGTCGATGCCCGCTGCTACTCAGCCCGCGGCGGGTGGGGCGGTCGATGCCCGCTGCTACTCACCCCGCGGCGGGTGAGGCGGTCGATGCCCGCTGCTACTCAGCCCTCGGCGGGGTGGCCAGGGGCTGCGGGGTGAGTGCCGCCGGAGGCGGTGTATCGAAGCCCGCTCAGGTCGGCCCG
>CAZVYU010000059.1:0-15170 GCA_964631645.1 uncultured Actinomycetes bacterium | reverse complement strand
CGAGACGCTCTGCCACCATGGCCGGGATGACGCTCATGCGGGCGTCGGTGGACTCCGAACCGAAGACGATCAGGTCGAAGCCCTTGTCCCCGAGCACCTTGGCCAGCACCAACGACGTGGCGATCGCATCGGAACCGTGCAACGAGTCGTCGACGATGTGGATGCCGGAATCGGCGCCCATCTGCAGTGCCTTGCGCACGGTCTCTTCGGCCTTCGCCGGACCCATGCTCACCGCCACGACCTCGCCGCCGTTGGCTTCGGTCAGCTGCAGCGCCTCTTCCACGGCGTATTCGTCGAGCTCATTCATCACGCCGTCGGCGGACTCGCGGTCCAGCGTCTTGTCGGCGTCCGTCAGTTTTTTCTCTGCCCAGGTGTCAGGCACCTGCTTCACGCAGACGGCGATCTTCATTCCGGCGACCTCCAACGATCCTCGGTCGTGAATCGGCGTATGCCGACCCTCCCTATGTTACCGACGGGTAGCCAAGGGCACGAATCCGGGTCAGGGCCAGGTCCGAGGACAGCGTCACCCCGGATACACGGCCACCTCGGCGGCCTTGACCGCAAGGTGAACCTCCGCGCCAAGCCGCAGATGCAGGGTCCGCACCGAATCTGCTGTCACATCCGCGATCACGGGACCGACCCGGATCCGGACCAGAGCCCCGTGCGGCTCCAGCCCCTCGACCGTGCCGAAGAACCGGTTGCGGGGGCTGCCATCGGGCGGGTGCCGGTAGACCGAGACCGCAGCGGGCGGGAAGAGCGCCAGGGCGGGACCACCGATCTCGAGCGGATGATCCACCATTCCCCGGACCGACCCCAAATCGGGCACCTCGATCGTGTCAGCGGTCGCCGCTACCCCCCGCAGCAGGTTGACGTCCCCCAGGTCGGCCGCGAAAGGACTGCTGGGCCGCCGCAGCACCCGCTCTGCCGGACCGGACTCGACGACGCTTCCGTGGTCGAGGACGACCGCGATGTCGGCCAGGACGGCCACGTCCAACACCTCGTGGGTGACCATGATCGCGGTGCGATCGGCGAGGACCTCGGCGACGATCATGCGCATCGCCGCCGCGACCCCCACATCGAGCGCCGCGAACGGTTCGTCGAGCAGCAACAGTTCGGGTTCCACGGCCAAGGCCCGGGCGAGCGCTATGCGTTGGGCCTGCCCTGTCGACAACGTCGTGACGGGCCGATCCGCCCACTGGTCGGCGCCCACGCGGGCCAGCCACGACCGGGCGATCGCCACCGACTCCCGCCGGGATCGGCCGAGACTGCGGGGGCCGAAGGCCACATTGGCCAACACCGACAGATGGGGGAACAACCGGGGCTGGGCGGACAGGAGCACCACTCTGCGCCGATGGGGCGGGACCCAGGTGTCCGGACCGACCAGGCGTCGCCCGGCCAGCTCGATGGTGCCGGAGTCGGGGCGCAGGAGGCCCGCGGTGAGATCGAGCAGGGTGCTCTTGCCCGCACCATTCGGTCCGAGGACGGCACACGTCTGGCCGGTCGGCACCGTCAGTTGTACGGCCAGGTCCCGCGCCACCACTTGGACGTCCAGCGCCAGAGTCATCGCAGACACCCGGTCATCAGAACCGCCGCCAGACGCGGGTGGCGAGCATCACCAGCACCGCCACGACGACCAGCAGCAGCGACAGCGCCACAGCCGCGTCGGGGTCGGTCTCGCGCTGCAGGTAGATCTCGAGCGGCAGGGTGCGGGTGACCCCTTCCAAACTGCCCGCAAAAGTGATCGTCGCGCCGAACTCCCCCAGCGCCCGCGCGAACGACAGCAACAGCCCCGACACGATGGCCGGAACCATGAGCGGCAGGGTCACCCGCCACAGAACAGTGCTCGGCCCCGCCCCCAGCGTCGCCGCCGTCTCCTCGTAGCCGGCGTGCCGGGTCAGCAGGGCGCCCTCGAGGCTCAGCACCAAGAAGGGCAGCGCGACGAAAGTCTGCGCGAGCACCACCGCAGTGGTGCTGAAAGCGATCTGGATACCGAGCACCTCCAGCGATTCCCCCAGGAGTCCGCGCCGGCCGAAGGCCGTCAACAGCGCGATACCGGCCACCACCGGGGGCAGCACGAGCGGCAGGAGCACCACCGCGCGCACGATGTCACGACCGCGAAACCGCAGCCGGGCCAGCACGAGCGCCAACGGCAGTCCCACCACCAGACAGAGGACGGTGGCCACAGCCGAGGTCCGCAGGCTGAGCAGCAGCGCGGTGCGCGACGCCTCCGACGACAGCAGTCCGGGCAGGTCGCCCCACTCGACCCGGGTCAGCAGGGCGAGCAGCGGGACGGCCACCAGCACGACACCGGCACCGGCCGGAAGCCACAGCCACCAGGGCACATCGAGGGTCGACCGCGAGCGAAGGTCAGGGGGGGCCGAAGCCGACATCGGCCAACACCCTTCTGCCCTGCGCGCCGACGACCAGCGACACGAACTCCTCGGCCAACGCAGAGTCAGTGGTCCCGTCGGCGGTGGTCACTGCGATGGAATACCGGTTCACGGCGTTGTCCCGGGCGGGGATGGCGACGCCGACCACGCTGTCGGACTCCGCCACATCCGTCACGTAGGCCACCCCCGCATCAGCCTCACCGCCGGCAACCTTGGCCACGACGTCGGCGACCGCCGTCTCCTCACTGGCGGGCGCGAGTTCGACGCCGGTGCGTTGCTCGACCCGCTCGGTGGCAGCGCCGCATGGGACCACCGGCGCACACACCACCACGGTGAGGCCCGGGTCGCTCAGATCGGCGAATTCCGTGATCCCGTTCGGATTGGCGGGCGGCACGACGATGGTCATGGTGTTCGAGGCGAAGGGCCGGACCGGGCGCTGCACCAGGTCGGCAGCTGCCGCTCGGCGCATGGTCGTCAGATCGGCCGGCGCGAACACGTCGGCCGGGGCGCCTTCATTCAACTGGGCCAGCAGGTCCGCCGATCCGGCCGCGTTCACCCGGACGACCACGCCCGGATGCTGCTCCTCGAACGTCGCGGCCAGCTCAGTGAACGGCGTCCGCAGCGACGACGCCGCAAAGACCGTGAGTTCCTGGGCCGGCGGGCCACTCGAACACGAAACCAGTGCCGAGCAGGCGATCACCGCGGCGGCGATGCCGAGGCCGCGGGCGCAGCGAGGCGGTGAAGCGACCACCTGCGGCATTCCTCGACTATATCCACCGCACCGGCGGCCCAGCGGTCGCTGATGGCAGCATGACGATCATGGCTCGCCACGATCATCCTGTCTTCAGCCGCGTCTACACGCTCCTGGCCGGCTGGGAGGAGGGCGGGTCGGTCGGACAGATGCGGTCCCAGGTGGCCGGCCACCTGTCGGGACGAACGCTCATCGTGGGCCTGGGGCCGGGTCTCGATCTGGGTCACCTGCCCCCCACCGTCACAGAGGTGGTGGCCGTGGAACCCAGCGCACCGATGCGCCGGGCGGCCACCGAGCGGATCGCGGCATTCGACCGGCCGGTCGAGTTGTTCGACAGCGTCGCAGAGGACCTCCCGCTTCCCGATGCCAGCGTCGACTCGGCACTGGTCGCCTATGTGATGTGTTCGGTGGACGACCCGGACGCCGCCGCACGCGAGATCCATCGGGTCCTGCGGCCGGGCGGAACACTGGCGGTCATGGAGCACGTGCGCGGCGGCGAGGGAAGCTGGCCGCGCCGCTGGCAGCGGGCCGTGTCCCCGGTGTGGCCGTGGGTGGCCGGTGGCTGCCACTGCGACCGCGACACTCGCGCCACCCTGGCCCAGGCCGGGTTCGACGTCACCGGTCTTGCGGACGACTCCCTGGTGCCGCTGCCTCCCGTGGCGCCGATGATCGTGGGCGCCGCGCGACGCTGAGCCAGGCGCCCCTGCCGTCAGACCGCCTCGGCCAGTTCGCCCAACGACGCCTCGATGCCCTGGGCCACCACCGCGACGTCAGGTACGGCGTCCCAGTCCGCCGTGATCCCACAGGTGATGGCGCCGTTGTAACTCATGATCGCCACGGTGATCAGCTGGTTCATGCCCAGGGGCACGTACGGCAACATCTCTCGCAGCGGCCGGCCCAACATGTACAACTGCACCTGCGGACCCGGCACGTTGGTGGTGATGGTCGCGATGCTCGGCTGGCGGGCATGCGAGGCGATGCGCCCCCCGGCCGCCCACAACATCGGCGGCACGAACACCGCACCCTCGATCAGGGCATCGGTGCCCTGCATCATGCCGCTGGCCTTGACCTCGGCCATGCTCTCGGCGACGGTCACCAACCGGTCGCGCGCGTCGGCGACCCCGACCGGAAGATCGACGAACATCGCCGCCACCTCGTTGCCGCCGGACTCGCCGTCGCTGGGGCGCGTGGACACCGGGACCATCGTCCG
The DNA here is from genome assembly GCA_964631645.1 of uncultured Actinomycetes bacterium. GTDB lineage: Bacteria > Actinomycetota > Actinomycetes > S36-B12 > CAIWTL01. The sequence continues at coordinate 10,819 of CAZVYU010000059.1, read as the reverse complement.
CACCGTGTCGTCGGGCGCCAGTTCCACCCCACGGCCCAACAGGAAACTGCGGAATCCCCCCGAGACCGCCGTGAGGATCACGTCGTTCACCGTTCCGCCGAGCGCGTTCTTCACATCCTTGACCACGCCGAGGTCGCCCAGCGCCCAATCCCAGCGCCGATGGGGACCGGGCCGCCCGATCAGGTGGTCCTCGGTGTGGGTGATCTTCCGTCCCGCGCGCAACGCTCCCACCGTCACTGCCGCGGTCGACTGCGCGAACTCCTTGGGCCGCTGTTGGAGCTCCTCGGCGATCTGCCGGGCAGTGCGCACCGGGTTGCGCACACTGGCGCCGACCCCGCGGGCCACCATCTCGACGGTCGAGGCCTCGGGCGCCGGCTGCCACGGCTCGGGTTCGCCGACCTCGGCGTCGGGGTCCGCGTCGAGGATGACCTCCATCAGATCCGCCCCCGACAGCCCGTCGATCATCGCGTGATGCACCTTGTTGAGGATCGCGAACCGTCCCTCAGCGAGGCCTTCGATGAGCCACATCTCCCACAGTGGCCGGGACGTGTCCAACCGCTGGGACAGCAGCCGACCGGCCAGGATGCGAAGTTCCTCGTGGCCGCCGGGTGCGGGGACCGCCGTGTGGCGCAAGTGGTAGGTGAGCTTGAAATGCGGATCGTCCTGCCACACGGGCAGTCCCAGTCGCAGCGGCACCTCTTTGAGCCGCTGGCGGTACCGCGGGATGCGGTGCAGCTTCGCGGCCATACACGCGACCAGTTCGTCGTACGTCGGCATGGGTCCGTCGAGGATGAGCAACGACCCGATGTGCATGGGCAGTTCATCGCGTTCCAGCGTGACAAAGAGGTCATCGAGGGGGGTGAGGCGCTCCATTTGTGAAACCTAACCCTTCCCGACCCTCGCTGGTCAGTCCACGAGCGCGGTGATCCGCTCGGCCACGCTGCCCCAGCTCCACAGTTCGACCACGGCCGTGCGCGCTGCGGCGCCCAATTCGGCATGGTCGTCGACCGACAGGTTCGTGATCCGGGCCAGCCGGTCGGCCAGGGCCGCCTCGTCCCCGGTGGGGAAACTGACCAGATCGGCGAACCGGTCCGGCGCGTAACTGCGGATACCGGCGGCGATCTCGGCGAGGCCGGAGTGGTCGGCTACGACGGGAGGGCAACCGCAGGCGGCCGCCTCGGCGGCCACCATGCCGAAAGCTTCGGGGAACACCGAAGGCGCGACGCTGGCCGACATCAACGGCCACAGGTGGCGCAGGTGGCGATGCTGCAACGGTCCGGTGAACAGGACCCGATCACTCGCCACCGGCTCCAGGGCGGCACGGGCCGGGCCGAAGCCCACGATGATCGCGGGCAGGCTGAGCCGGTCGACCACATCGACCAGCAGCGGAACGCCCTTCTCCTTGCTGATCTTGCCGACATACACCACGGCCGGTCCGGTCAGGTCGGCGAAAAAGCGCGCCAATCGAGCGGCGTTGCCCGGGTCGGGCATCCGTTCGTTCCCCTCCGACGGCGGGTCCGCGGCGCACTCTGCCAGCAGTGCGCTCAGCGCCTCGTCCCGCGGCTGGGGCTTCATCACGGTGGTGTCGACGCCGGGTGGGACCACGTGGACCAGTCGGGGATCCACGTCGACGAGGTCGAGGACGACCCGTTCGATGTGCTGGGAACCGGCGATGACTCCCAGCGCGCCGGAAAGGCTGTCCCGGGCCCATCGGCACAACTCGTCATCGCCGCGCATGGCGTACTCGAGTTCCGAACCATGGGCCTTGACCACGAAGGGCAGCCCGGTCGCGGCCGCCACCGGGGCACCGAGGATCAGGTGGTTGGCGATCAGCAGGTCGGCCGGTCCGGCGTCCCGGATCGCCTGGGCGTTGGCCGCCACATAGGCATCCCGTTCGGCCGTGCTGGTGTCGCGCAACAGGACCGGCTCGGAGTCGGCATACCGATCGAGGACGAAGACCGGGAGGCGCCCGGGGAGCGCGGGCCGGATGATCCGGGCGCCGCCCAGGTCGGTGGCGGCCGCGTCCGGGTCCTGGCTGAAGACGGTGACCTCGTGCCCCTGGGCCTGCAACGTGCGGGCCAGCGCGGCCGTGTACTCGTTGGAGCCGGTCCCGCTCAGCAGGTAGCCGTGCCACAGGAAGATCCGCACGACGCGGACTGTACCGAACGGCGTAGCGTGGACGCTGGAGGCGAGGCAATGAGCGAGCAGCAGGAAATCACCGTCGTCAATGTCAGTCTGGGCCCGTCCGATCGGGACTACGACGAGCAGGTCCGTTGGCTTGACCGGGACTTCCGGCTGGTGCGCCGGGGCACCGATGGGGACGTCGACGCAGCCGTCAACCTGGTGCGCGAGTGGAACAGCTGCGACGCCATCGCGGTGTCCGGCATGCGCGACGCCCGCACCGCCGGTCGCTACGACGGAGACCTGGCCGCCGTCGCGCAGATCCTGGAAGCCTCCGAGGACGTACCCATCACGAACGGGCACGCGTTGCGCGACGTCCTGCAGGAGTGGACCGTGCGCCACGCGCAGGCGGACCTGCCGGGTCTGTTCACCAATGCCCGGGTCGTGGTCTTCGGGGGGATGAACCACTACCGCACGGCCAAGGTGCTCAACGAGTACACCGGCAACCTGACGTTCGCCGACCCGCTGCTTCGGTACGGTGTCGCTTCGCTCCTCGACTCGGTGCCCGCTGCTCTGGACCGCTTCGCCGCCATTGCCGGATGGCCCACCCGGTTGCTGCCCGACGTCCTGGCCGCGCCGCTCACGGGTCCGGGTCGGCGGATCAATCACGCCCTGGTGGCGAGCAGTGTGCGTGACGCCGACGTCCTGGTGGCGACCTACGACGAGTTGGATGCCTTCGGGCTGGAGGAGTTGGCCGGCAAGACCGTCATCTCGTCGGCACTGTCTGACGAACGCCTGGCCGACCTGCAGGCACGCGGGGTCTCGATCGCCCTGGACGACGTGCCGCAGCCGTTCGACGTGACGATCAACGAGGCCGTCCTCGAAGCGATGATGCTGGCCGCTACCGGAAGTTCCGAGCTGACCGACGACGACCTGCTGGACATCATCGTGTCCAGCGAACTCACGCCCCGGGTGTTGCGCCCCGACGGGGGTGGCCGACGCAGCCGGTTCGCCTTCGTCATCCACCCGCTGTCGCAGGAGTACTTCCGCCAGGTGGAGCCGTTGGGCACCGTGTCGAAATTCGCTCCCGATATCGTGATGGACTCGCTGGAGAAGGTCATGGCGTATGCGCCACCGTTCGTCTACAGCCACATCACCGGGATCACCTCACCCACGGGGGCCGAAGCCGAGGGCTGGCTCATCACGGTGGGCGGTACGCCGAAGGAACTCATGGCCCACTCGCCGGAGTTCACCTACCGCCGACTCCTGGCAGCGGCCGAGATGGCGCGCAAACTGGGCGCGCAGATCATGGGGCTGGGAGCGTTCACCAAGGTCGTCGGGGACGCAGGGGTCACCGTGGCCAAGCGCGCACCCCTGCCCATCACGACCGGCAACAGTTATTCGGCGTCGGGCGCGCTGTGGGCCGCCCACGACGCGGTGTCACAGTTGGGGCTCGCCGAAGTGGACGACCAGGGCCGACTGCGGGGCAAGGCCATGGTCGTGGGCGCCACCGGTGCGATCGGGTCGGTCTGCGCCCGGCTGTTGGCTATGGCGTGTGACGAGTTGTGGCTCGTGTCGCCCGAGACCGGCAAGCTGCTCGCCCTCAAAGAGGACATCGAGCGCGAGGATCCCCGGGCGGTGATCCAGGTGGCCGCGACCCCCGACGATCACCTGCCCGAGATGGACGTGATCGTCACAGCGACCTCGGGCGCCGGAAAACGCGTGCTCGACATCATGCAGGTCAAGCCTGGCTGTGTGATCACCGACGTGGCCCGCCCGCTGGATCTGTCGGCCGAAGACGTGGCCAAACGACCGGATGTCCTGGTCGTCGAGTCGGGTGAGATCCGACTGCCGGGAGATGTGCGGATGCGCAACATCGGGCTCCCCGAAGGGGTGGCGTACGCGTGCCTGGCCGAGACCATCGTGCTGGCCCTGGAGGGCCGGTTCGAGAACTTCACGGTGGGCCGCAACATCGAATGGCCCAAGGTCAAGGAGATCTACCGGCTGGGACTCAAGCACGGGATGCAGCTGGCGACCATCTCGGGCGTGAACGGTGTCTTCAGCGACGACGACATCGCCGAGATCCGCGAGCGGGCTCTGGCCGCCCGAGGCTGACTCAGTCGAGTCCGGGTTGGTCGACCTCCAACGGAACCGACTCGGGGAGCGGGGCCGGCCGCCCCAGGAGGAAACCCTGGCCGTAGCGCAGTCCCGCGCCCAAGACCAGGTCCAACTGGTCGGGTTCCTCGATCCCTTCCACGATCGTCATGCAGTCCAACGTCTCGGCCAGACCACTCAGCCACCGCAACAGTGAGCGTTTGCGCGCAGTGGCCGCTCCGGTGATGAGCGCCTGATCGATCTTGATGATGTCCACGTCGAAGGACTCCAGGTACGCCAACGAGGAGTAACCCGAACCGAAGTCATCGATTGCGATCTGGCAGCCGAGTTCGCGCAGTCGGTTGAGTTGCCGTACGACCGGTGCGGTGGCCTCCAGCAACTGACCCTCGGTCAGCTCCAGCACGATCCGGTGCGGATCCACCCCGCTGTCCTGGCACCACTCGGCCACCGCGCTCGACACATCGGCCCGCAGGAGTTGGGTCGGTGCCACGTTCACACTCACCCAACCGTCCCGGTCCCACACCACGAGATCGGCGATGGCGGTGCGCAGGACGTACTGCCCCAGCTCGCTGATGAGGCCTGACGTCTCGGCGAGGTCCAGGAACACGCCTGGTGGCAACAGCCCGTAAGCGGGATGCTGCCATCGGATGAGCGCCTCTCGGCCGACCACCTGGCGGCGCGCGAGATCGAGCACCGGCTGGTAGAAGACCTGCAGCTGTCCGGTGGCCAGCGCCTCGGACAGTTCCGAGATGGTGGGGCGTCCGGGGATGCTGCTGTCCAGCATGTCTTCGGCGAATACCGTCATGCGACCTTTCCCCGAGGACTTGCTGCGGAACAGGGCCAGGTCCGCATCCCGCATGAGCGTGTCGGGTTCCGTGTGGTGCTCCTGGGCGAGGGCGATGCCCATGCTCGCCGTGAGGCTCAAGGACACGTTGTCGATCACGATGGGTCGCGACAGGATCGCAGCCAGCCGATCCGAGAAGGTGGTGGGATTCCAGGACCGGTTCAGTCCGGTGAGCAGCAGCAGGAACTCGTCGCCCCCGATCCTTGCGGCGCTGTCGCCGTCCCGGGTCATGGAGCGCAGCCGATCGGCCACCTGGAGCATCGCGTTGTCACCGACATGGTGACCGTATCGGTCGTTGATCATCTTGAAGTCGTCGATGTCGAGATACACGAGCGCGACCTGTTCGTGGGTCCGCGCGGCGACGGCCAGCGAGGTGGCGATCCGGTCGGCGATCAGGAGCCGGTTGGGCAGGTTCGTCAGAGCGTCATGGGTGGCGGCATGCATGGCCGCGGCGTGGGCGGACCGCAGGCTGCGCTGAGCGGCTTGCATGTCGCTGACGTCGCGCCAGGTGACCACGACGCGATCTCCCGGGGTCGGGGTGACCATGATGTCGAAGTCACCGCGCCACCCGGATTTGCTTCCGGTCAGGTCGGCCAGCGTCTGCTGGGGAGCGTTGGTCTGGATCGCCAGGTCCATGAGCGGAAGTACCTGAGCCAGAGCTTCGACCGGGATGACCAGTTCGGGTGGGGCCCCGATGAGGTCGTCCGCGGTGCTGCCCGAGCGACTTGCGCCCACGGCGTTGACGAAGACCAGGTGCCATTCAGCCGCTTCGGATCGTTCGTAGATCGCGAAGGAGTCGAGCCCGCTGTCGAGGGCCCGTCGTAGCGTGGTCCGGTCCGTCTGAGCGGCAGCACTGGCCGCGACCGCCGCCGCCTGGGCCTGGGACAACTCGGTGATGTCGGTCCACGCGGCGAGGATCTGTTGCTCGCCCACCGGCACCACGTAGTTCTGATACACCCCGCGCCACCCGGTCTCCGACGCGGAACTGTCGAGCAGGAACTCCTGCCGGGAGCCTTCGACCCACGTCTTCAGGAAGTAGTCGTACAGCCCCGTACTCTCCAGATCGGGGTAGAAGTCGCCGATCTCGGCGCCCTCGAAGATCTCGGGTTCCACGCCGGACTCGGCCATCCCGTAGGCGTTCATGAACACCAGGGCGAAGCGGGGCCGATGACCTCCCCGGGCAGCGTGGACGTCATACAGCGCCACCCCGAATGGGGCAGTGTCCAGCACACTCTGGAGCACCCGACGCCCATGTTCGAGCTCCTCGAGCAGACGGTCCCTCGACTCCAGGGCCAGCTGCCGTTCATTGGCACTCAGCGCGATCAACTGGACCAGGATGGCCAGCACGGGAAGGACTCCCCGGACGTCGACGGATCCGATGGCGATCGCCGACGTCGGCCACTGACCCCGGAGCAACTCGTTCACCAGTCCCCCGGCCAGGAGCAGCATGGCCAAGGAGGCGGTCGACGAATCCAGGCGTAGGGCGATGAGCACCACCGCGATGACGGCAACCCCCACCCAGGACGGTCCCACAAGAGTGAGGAGCAGGCCGAGCCCCAGGACCATCCACAGGCTCACCTGCTCGGCGACGGTTCCCTTCGACCACAGTTGCTGGATCGGATGCGCCTGCAGGAGCAGCGGTGCCACGAGCAGAACTCCGAGCAGATCACCGGTCGCGAACGCGACTGCGGTGGGCCACCAGTCGGCGACGGCGCCGCTTCCGTCGTACGACCAGACGGCAGCCGCGCCGACAAGGGCGCCGGACACAGCGGTCGCGACCAGCGCCCCGCCGGTCAGCCACGCCACACTGACGAGTCGCTCCATGCGCAGCCGGGGAGCCGTGGCCCGGATCAGGAAGGGGAGCATGACGACCGGCTCGATCAGGTTGCCGACGAGGTAGCCGACCTCGTTGACGTACCACTCGCCGCGCAGCAGGGCGTTCAGACCGGTGGCCAGCACGATGCCCGCCAGAACCAAGACCCGTCGCCGCGGGGTCCCGGCCCAGAGGAGCATGACGGCCGAGAAGCCGGCCGCCGGCCACAGGGCCGAGATGTTGTCCGGGGGCAACAGCAACTCGCCGACGCGGCTCAACAGCGCGTATCCGACCGTGACCACGATCAGCAGCAGGAGATCGTCGATCGACGCCAACGGATTGTGGCGCGCGGGCGGATCCGCCGATCGTGTGGTGGAGTCGAGCATCGTGATTCCCCGCCTCGCCCTCCGGGATGGACTGCGGCTACTCAAACCGTAGCCTTCGGGGAGGCCTCACGGGACCTCTTCGGCCGGACCGGTCACCCGGATGCGGAACCGAAAAGTAAATGGTCGCTACTGTTCCGGCCTGGTCCGTCCGATGCTGACCCGGCCGGGAGCAGTGCGCTTGCCGTGGTACATGGCGGCATCCGCTCGATCGACGGCGGCGTCGACGGTGTCGCCCGGCTGGACCACGGTCACGCCGATGCTCAGGCTGGGCGTGACGGTGAAGGCACCGATCCGCCAGGGCTCCGCAACTGCCTGCGACACCTTGGTCATCACGTCGGCAGCTTCGTCGGCACCGTGGATCCCGGGCAGCGCGACGAGGAATTCGTCGCCCCCCAGTCGGCCGACCAGGTCACCGTCGCGCAGGGTCTCGGTCATGCGCTGGCACACGGCGCGGATGTACTCGTCACCGGCCGCGTGGCCGTGGGTGTCGTTGATCTCCTTGAGCCCGTCCAGGTCGCAGTAGGCAATAGCCAGCCCTCGGCCCTCCTGCCGGCACCGCTCCGCCATACGTGACACCCGGCGGCGCGCCTCGTGTCCGGCCAACAGACCGGTCATCGGATCGTGATGAGCTTCGTAGGTGAGTTGTTCCTGCTCCTCCATCAGCCGGTCGACATTGCGCAGCCGCACCACCCGGTACGCCTGCCGGCCGTCGGTCGCGGGTACCTCTCGGCCCACGGCGTCCAACCAGGCGTATCCGCCGTCGGCGGTCTGGAACCGTGCCTGGATGCTGGAGTCGCCGCCCTCGCGGGCCAAGCGCTGCGCTTCCTCGCGGAACCACTCGAGGTCGTCGGGGTGGACGAGGTCCATGTTCCGGCGCCCGACCAGTTCATGGGGTTCCCAGCCCAGTTGTTCCTGGCTCGATGAGGAAGCCCACAGGATCGTGCCGTCGAGCGCCACCCGCAGGATCACGTCGACCGAGTACTGGGTCAGCAGCTCGTACTCGCGATGGGAACGTTCCAGCTCCTCGCGCAGCTGCGTCTGTTCGGTGATGTCGACGATCTGTGAGACGAAGTGGAGGAACTCCCCCTCCTCGGTCCGGATGCCGCTCACGGACAGATCGCCCACCAGGACCCGACCGTCCGCATGGACGTAGCGTTTGGTGAGCCGGTAGGAGTCGATCTGCCCGGCCAGGACCCGCTCCACCTGAGCGAGGTCCGTGTTCAGGTCAGCCTCGAGCGTGAGTTCCTGCCAGGTCTTGGTGATCAGGACATCGGCCGGATAGCCGAAGAAGTCGCAGAGCGCCTCGTTAACCGTGAGGAAGCGGCCGTCCCCATCGATCAGGCACATGCCGATCGCCGAATCGTCCATGGTCCGGCGCAAGGCTCGTTCGCTGTCCGCGACCTGGCGTGCCACCCGCCGCTGCTCGGTGACGTCGCGCCACGTAAGGGACACTTGACCCCCCGGCAGCGGAACCGCACGGACATCGAAGTACCGCTGGGCTCGGTGCGTCACCGCCGATTCCATGACCACCCCGTCCAGGCTGAGGGCGGCCCCGCGTCCCAGCGCCTGCGCCGCCCAGGTCATGAGCAGGGAAGCGGACTCTCCCGAGAACAGTGAGAACAACCGCTTGCCGATGAGACCTTCGCGGGGGATCCGGAGGTAGGCGCAGGCGACCGGGTTGGCGTCGACGTACACCAGGTCGACGATGCCGCCCTGGTCGTCGCGAAGAGCGCTGAACACCACGTGGGGGTCCAGCATTGAGTCCATCACGGCGCGCAGCATCTCGCCGGCCTCGATGCGGGCCTCGATGACGGCGTCCCGCGACCGCGACGCCTCGGTCAGTTCGGTGACCGCCCCCACGACCCACAGCGAACCATCGTCGCCGCGCAGTTTGCGGGCGTGATGGTGCGTGGGGACGACACTGCCGTCGCGATGCCGCCAGCGGACCGAAAAACTCTCCGGCTCCCCCTCGGGGATCCGCATCAGTTCGCTCAGGATGTGAGCATCCGCGGGATCGACCACGCGCCGCATGAGGTCGGGGTCGGCGTAATGCTCATCTGCGCTGTAGCCGATGACGTCCTCGACGGACTCGCTGACGAACTCGAACTGCGGGTCCGGCTCCAGTCGGATCAGATACACGACGTCCGCCAACTCCGTCGCCACCTGGAACAAGGCGTCGTCGATCGACGAGTTCAGCGGCCGGGCCGGGGACCGGCCGAGCGGTCCCCCGTCATGAGTCATTCGTCGGCGTCCTCGTCTTCTTCCTCGCGGTGCGGGTGGTGCTTGGCGTCCTCTTGGTGGCGCAGTGCGTCCTGCGACTCACCGTCTCGGCGGGGTCGTTCCATCGTTCATCTTCTCTCCCCAGATCAGCCTAAGGTCCGACGGCACGTGAGGCACGGCAATGCCAAGGCGTGATGAGGCGCCAGCCAGTGGAGGCACAACGGCGCCGCGATAGATTCACGGTCATGAGCAAGACAAATCCGGGCAACTTCTTCGAGGACTTCGCGGTCGGACAGGTGATCGAACACGCGACTCCGCGGACCGTGACCGAGGGCGATCGCGCCGTGTATCAGTCCCTGTATCCCACCCGCTTCGCGATCCCGTCTTCAGCGGCCTTCGCGGCGTCCGTGGGGATGGACCCGCACCCGGTCGAGGATCTGATCGCGTTCCACATCGCATTCGGAAAGACCGTCCCGGACATCTCGCTGAATGCGGTGGCGAACCTGGGCTACGCCGAGTGCCGGTTCCTGCGTCCGGTCATCCCTGGGGACACGCTGCGCACCAGTTCCGAGGTGATCGGGATCAAGGAGAACTCCAACGGCAAGAGCGGGGTGGTCTACGTCCGCTCGACCGCCGTCAACCAACGCGACGAACCGGTCCTCGAATGGGCCCGGTGGGTCATGGTCCACAAGCGCGATCTGGACGCGCCCACCCCCGACCCGGTGATCCCGCAATTGTCGCAGGTGGTGGCCCCGGCCGACCTGGTGTTGCCCGAAGGGTTGGCCTTCGAGTCCTACGACTTCGGCGCGGCCGGCGAACCGCATCGGTACTCGGACTACGAGGTGGGCGAGAAGATCGACCATGTCGACGGCGTGACGCTGACCGATCCCGAGCACATGATGGCCACCCGCTTGTGGCAGAACACCGCAAAGATCCACTTCAACACCCAAGCCCGGCCAGACGGAAGGCGGTTGATCTACGGCGGCCACATCATCTCGCTCGCGCGGGCACTGTCGTTCAACGGCTTGGCCAACGCTCAGCTCGTGTCGGCGATCAACGCGGGGGCCCACACCGCGCCGGCCTTCGCCGACGACACCGTCTACGCGTGGTCGGAGATCCTGGACAAGGCCGACACCCCGGCTCCCGGGGTTGGCGCCCTGCGGCTCCGACTGGTCGCGACCCGCGATCGGGACGAGTCGATGACGCTGCGCGGCGAGGACGGAAAGTACGCGCCGGGGGTCCTGCTCGACCTGGATTTCTGGGCCCTGATTCCGCAGTGATCATGGCCCGGGGCTGTCGGACCCCCGGCGTACGTTTCGG
>CAZVYU010000058.1:0-15202 GCA_964631645.1 uncultured Actinomycetes bacterium | reverse complement strand
GGGACGGCGGGGGCCGGGTTCCGGGGACGGCAGGCAAACCACCCCTCGGATCGCTAGCCTCGCGGCGAGGGCACTGTGCCCGGTGATCATGAGGAGGCCCCATGTCGGAGCGGTTGCAGGAACTCGCAGCTGCGGGTGTGTCGATCTGGTTGGACGATCTTGATCGAGACCTCATCACCAGTGGCGGCCTGCAGTCGCTGATCGACGACAGTTCGGTCACCGGCGTGACGACGAACCCCGCGATCTTCAACAAGGCGATCTCCGGCGATGCCGGCGCCTACGAGGAGCAGTTGAAGGACCTTGCCGCCCGCGGCGTGAGCCGCGGCGAAGCCGTCCGGGCGCTCACCACCGCCGACGTGCGCTCCGCCACCGACATCATGCGCCCCGTCTGGGAGGCCACCAACGGCGTCGACGGCCGCGTGTCCATCGAGGTCGACCCACGCTTCGCCCACAAGACCGTCCAGACGGTCGCCGAGGCCAAGGCCCTGTGGTGGATGGTCGACCGGCCCAACACGTTGATCAAGATCCCCGGCATCGCCGAAGGCCTCCCCGCGATCACCGAAGTCCTCGGCGAGGGGATCAGCGTCAACGTGACCCTGATCTTCAGCCCCGACGCCTACGTCGAGGTCATGAACGCCTGGATGGCCGGACTCGAGAAGGCCGCCGCCAACGGCCACGATCTGAGCAAGATCCAATCCGTCGCGTCCTTCTTCGTCAGCCGCGTCGACAGCGAGGTCGACAAGCGCCTCGAAGCGATCAACACCCCCGAGGCGACCGACCTGCTGGGACAGGCCGCAATCGCCAACGCCCGTATCGCCTACGGCAAGTTCCAGGAAGTCATGGAGTCAGACCGCTGGAAGGCCCTGGAAGCCCAGGGCGCCATGCCGCAACGACCACTGTGGGCCTCGACCGGGGTCAAGGATCCGAACTACGACGACACCCGTTACGTGGTCGACCTGGTCACCCGCGGCGTCGTGAACACCATGCCGGGCGCCACCATGAAGGCTGTCGCGGATCACGGTGAGATCACCGGCGACACGATCGTGGCCGAGATTCCTGCCGCCCAACAGATCTTCGTCGATCTCGAAGCCGTCGGGATCGACATGGCCGACGTCTTCCGCGTTCTCGAAGAAGAGGGTGTCCAGAAGTTCATCGTCGCCTGGGAAGAGCTGCTCGGCACGATCGAAGAAGCACTGAGCAGCCGCGGGGACAACGACGCATGACCACCGAGATCTCCAATCCGCTGCGCGATCCCCGCGATCGCCGACTCCCCCGGATCGCCGGCCCGTGCGGCATGGTGATCTTCGGCGTCACCGGCGACCTGTCCCGCAAGAAGGTCATGCCCGCGATCTACGACCTGGCCAACCGTGGTCTGCTCCCCCCGAACTTCGCTCTCGTCGGGTTCGCGCGTCGAGACTGGGAGGATCAGGACTTCGCCCAGATCGTGCACGACTCGGTGCAGGAGCACTCCCGCACGCCGTTCCACGAGGACGTGTGGCAACAACTGAGTGAGGGCATCCGCTTCGTCGCCGGCGACCTCGACGACCCGGCCGCTTTCGATCAACTCGCAGCAGTCCTGGGCGATCTTGACCAACTCCGCGGCACCGGCGGAAACCACGCCTTCTACTTCTCGATCCCGCCGCGGTTCTTCGCCACGGTCGTGAAGCAACTCAAGCGATCTGGACTCAGTGACTCGAGCACCGGCGCTTGGCGCCGCGTCGTCATCGAGAAACCCTTCGGTCACGACCTCAAGTCGGCCCAGGAACTCAACTCCATCGTTGACGAGGTGTTCGCCCCCAGTTCGGTGTTCCGCATCGACCACTACCTGGGCAAGGAGACCGTCCAGAACCTGATGGCGATCCGGTTCGCCAACAACCTGTTCGAACCGATCTGGAACAACAACTACGTCGACCACGTCCAGATCACCATGGCCGAGGACATCGGGATCGGCAGCCGCGCGGGTTACTACGACGGCATCGGCGCCGCCCGCGACGTGATCCAGAACCACCTCCTGCAACTCATGGCCCTGACTGCCATGGAGGAACCGGCCAGCTTCGACGCGGACTCAGTGCGCATCGAGAAGGAGAAGGTCCTCAAGTCGGTCGTGCTCCCCAAGAACCTCGACCGCCACACCGCACGCGGCCAGTACGCGGCCGGATGGCAGGGCGGCGTCCCCGTGGTCGGTTACCTGCAGGAGGAAGGAATCCCCGACACCTCCACCACCGACACCTTCGCCGCCATCCGGCTCGACGTGGAGAACCGCCGCTGGGCGGGCGTCCCCTTCTACCTGCGCACCGGCAAACGGTTGGGCCGTCGGGTCACCGAGATCGCCGTGGTCTTCAAGCGGGCGCCGCACCTTCCCTTCGCCGAGACGGCCGTCGAAGAACTCGGTCAGAATGCGATCGTCCTACGGGTACAGCCCGACGAAGGCATGACCGTCCGGTTCGGCTCCAAGGTGCCCGGCACCACCATGGAGGTCCGTGACGTGAACATGGACTTCCAGTACGGCGACTCGTTCACCCAGTCGTCGCCAGAGGCCTACGAGCGGCTCATCCTGGACGTACTCCTGGGCGACGCCCCGCTGTTCCCCCGACACGAAGAGGTGGAGATGTCCTGGCGCATCCTCGACCCGGTGCTCAACAACTGGGCGAAGAACGGACAGCCGGACCAGTACACCTCCGGCGGCTGGGGCCCCAAATCCGCCTACGAGATGATGGCCAACGACGGACGCACCTGGAGGCGGCCATGATCCGCTTGGAGGACACCACCGGCAACCTGGTGCAATCCGCGATCTCCGCGGAACGACACCGGCTCGGCGCCACCGCCAGCGGCATGGTGATGACGCTGCTGGTACTGGCCGACGAGGCCACCCAGTCCGATGCCGCGCAGGCGGCCTCGTTCGCCGCCCAGGAGCATCCCATGCGGATCCTGGTGCTGGTCCCTCGCAAGGGCCGCTCCGCTCCTCGGCTGGACGCGGAGATCTCGGTCGGCGGCGACGGTGGTCCTGGTGAACTCGCGGTCCTGCGGATGTACGGGGAACTGGCGAACCACCCGGGGTCCGTGGTCATCCCGCTGCTTCTCACCGACACCCCGGTGGTGGCGTGGTGGCCGCACGACGCTCCGCCGGTTCCGGTCGAGACCTCGATCGGGGCACACGCCCAGCGTCGGATCACGAGCACGATGACGGCCACCCGGCAGTTGGTCGCGCTGAAGGAGCGGGTCAGCAGTTACAGCCCCGGTGACACGGATCTGTCCTGGACCCAGATCACCGCGTGGCGCACGCTGCTGGCGACGACGCTCGACACGCCGCATGGCCGGATCATCGGAGCCGAGGTCAGCGGCCAGCGGTCCCACGCAGCCGGACACCTGCTCGCCGCCTGGCTGCAGTCACGCTTGCGGGTGCCCACCAACGTGATCGCCAGCCGCGGACCGGGGATCACCTCGGTGCGACTGATCACCACCACGGGCGAGATCAGCATCAACCGACCGGACGGTCAGGTCGCCAAACTGACCCGTACCGGACTTCCGCCCGCCACCATCGCCCTGCCCCGCCGCGGCACCGGCGATCTGCTGGCCGAGGAACTGCGCCGGCTGGACGCCGACGAGATCTACGGCGAGACGTTGAAGTTCGTCGACAAGGTCGGTGAAGGCCGACTGCAACTGGACGGATCCGGGTCGACCACGAAGAAGAAGGCGAAGAAGGCCGCGACGAGGAAAGCGCCCGCCAAGAAGGCAGCGGCCAAGAAGGCAGCGAAGTGACCGTCGAAATCATCGTCCACCCCGACTCGGACGCTCTGGCCGCTGCCGTGGCTTCCCGGTTGGTCTCCGGGATCATCGACGCGCAGGCGCAGTTCGGCGACGCCGGAGTCGTTCTGACCGGCGGTGGCATGGGAGCCCGCAGCCAGCAGGCGACCGTGGCCGATCCAGGTCAGGCGGCCATCGACTGGAGCCGGGTCGACTTCTACTGGGGCGATGAGCGATTTGTGGCCGCCAACGATCCCGACCGCAACGAGAAGCAGGCCTACGACGCCATGCTGTCGCAGTTGCCGATCGATCCGGCTCGGGTCCACGCGATGCCCGCGACAGGCGGCCCATGGGGCGACGATCCGGAGGCCGCCGCCCTCGCCCACGCCACCGACTTGGCCGCGATCGCTGCGCGACAAGGCGATACAACGATGCCGGGCGTGCCCCGCTTCGACATCCTGATGTTGGGGGTGGGGCCCGACGCACACATCGCGTCGCTGTTCCCCGAGCATGGGGAGACCACGATCACCGACCGCACGGTGGTGCCGGTGCGGAACTCGCCGAAGCCGCCGCCGACGCGCCTGTCGTACACGTTCCCGGTGATCCAGTCCGCCCGCGAGGTGTGGCTCGTGGCGTCGGGGGCGGAGAAGGCCGAGGCGTTCGCCGAAGCTCTCAAGACGGGTGCCGACCCGAATCGCTACCCGGCGGCCGGAGCGATCGGCCGCGAACGGACCCTGGCCCTGATCGACGCTGACGCCGCAGCGGCGCTGCCCCCCGAGCTGCTGCGCCGCTCCTGACCCAGCCCGTCAGTCAGTACGGATCGTTGCGCAGGTCTTCCAGCGCCTCGTTCAGGATGGCCTCGGCATCGGAGTCCGAACGCCGTTCCTTCACGTAGGCCAGGTGGGTCTTGTATGGCTCGATCTTCGGCGGGGCCGGCGGGTTGGCCTGATCGCGACCGGCGGGCCAGCCGCAACGGGGGCAGTCCCAGCCTTCCGGGACGGCAGCGCCCTGCAGAAAACTCGGGGTGCTCTCGTGGCCGTTGGCGCACCAGAACGAGATCTCGACGCGGGGAGCCGACTCGCCCCGTTCGGCCTCGCCCATGGGTCCTGCTCCGACCCGGCTACCTCGGATCGCCTGTCCACCTGCCACCAGCGTGACCTTCCCTCGGATACGCGGCGCACCCGCGCCACATGATGACCTTATGTCGCGGTTCAGGTTTCCGGGCCGGTATCCCCCGGCGCGTCGCCTGCGACGACCACCTGGGAGGGGTGAGCGTCAGACGTTGCCGCCGACAAGCAGCCCCAGGCCGATGATGCTGGCAACCCACAGGATCGCGACGATGATCGTGATCCGGTCGAGGTTCTTCTCCGCGACCGACGAACCGCCCACGCTGCTCGAGATGCCGCCGCCGAACATGTCGGACAGGCCGCCGCCCTTGCCCTTGTGGAGCAGGATGAGGGAGATCAGCAGCAGACTGGTGATCACCAGCACGATCTGCAGTACGAGGGTCACGGTCTCTCTTCCTTCGGACGGAGTGGTCCCAGGGTAACCCAGTCACCCCCGGCGGCGGTCCGCCGTCAGGCCACCGGCGGATGCTGCGGGTACTTGCAGATGGTGGCGAACTCATCGGGATCCAGGCTGGCCCCGCCGATCAGGGCGCCGTCGATGTCCGTCTCGGCCATGATCGCGGCGACGTTCGACGACTTCACCGATCCGCCGTAGAGGATCCGGGTCTGCTCGGCGACCTCTGGCGAGTGCAGTTCGGCCAGGTGGGCACGGATTGCGCCGCACACCTCCTGCGCATCCTGCGGGGTCGCCACCTCGCCGGTGCCGATGGCCCACACCGGCTCGTAGGCGATGACCAGTTCGGCGACCTGCTGGTCGGTGAGGCCGGCCAGCGATCCGGTCACCTGGGCCAAGGTGTAGGGCACCTGCTCGCCGGACTGCCGGATCGTCAGGTCCTCCCCCACACACACGATCGGCGTCATACCGTGCTCGATCGCCTTGCGCGCTTTGGCGTTCACAACCTCGTCGGTCTCACTGTGGTACTCGCGCCGTTCGCTGTGACCGACCACGACGTAGGTGCAGCCCAGCTTGGCCAGCATGGCGGCCGACACCTCGCCGGTGTAGGCACCCGACTCGTGCTCGGAGCAGTCCTGGGCGCCGTAGGAGATGTGGTACTTGTCCCCCTCGATCAGGGTCTGCACCGAGCGCAGATCCGTGAACGGCGGCAGCACCGCTGCTTCCACGTCGGCCAGTTCCTTCTCGTTCAGCGAGAAGGCGACCTTCTGCACGTGGGCGATGGCCTCGAGGTGGTTGAGGTTCATCTTCCAATTGCCTGCCATCAGCGGGCGGCGCTCAGCCATCAGGACTCCTCCAACACTGCGATCCCGGGCAAGGTCTTGCCCTCGAGGAACTCAAGACTGGCACCGCCACCGGTCGAGATGTGCGAAAACCGGTCATCCGGGATCTGGAACTGACGAATCGCCGCGGCGCTGTCGCCACCCCCGATGACGGTGAAGGCACTCGACCCTGCCAGAGCTTCGGCGACCGCCCGGGTGCCGTCGGCGAATGCCGGCATCTCGAAGACCCCCATCGGCCCGTTCCATACGATCGTGCGGGCGTCGGCCAGCTTCGACACGAACAGCTCGATCGACGTCGGCCCGATGTCCAGACCCCGCCACCCCGGCTCGATCGCATCCACCGCAACGGTGCGGGTGGCGGCGTCGGGGGCGAAGTCGTCGGCGACCACCACGTCGATCGGCAGCACCACCTCGACCCCGGCAGCGGCAGCATCGGCCAACACTTGCCGACACGTGTCGATCTGATCCGACTCGAGCAGCGAGTCCCCCACGTCGTTGCCCTGAGCGGCCAAGAACGTGTAACACATGCCGCCGCCGATGATCAGCCGGTCGACCGAGCCCAGCAGGTTGCCGATGACCCCGAGCTTGTCCGAGACCTTCGCGCCGCCCAGGACCACGACATACGGCCGGTCGGGCTCATCCAACACCTTGCGGAACACGTCGGACTCCGCCTGCACCAACGACCCGGCTGCCCGGTCAAGGAGGCGGGCAACATCCGTCACGCTGGCCTGCTCGCGATGCACGACACCGAACCCGTCACTGACGTAGAGGTCGGCCATCGACGCCAATTCGGCCGCCAGTGCCGCCCGCTCCGACGGATCCTTGCTCGTCTCGCGCGGATCGAACCGGACGTTCTCGAGCACCAGGACATCACCGTCCTGCAGGGCCGCCACCGCGTCTTGTGCCGCGGCGCCCGTCAGATCCGGCACGAACCCGACCGGTCGACCCAGCAGTTCGGCCATCCGGCCAGCTACCGGCGCCAGCGACAGCGCCGGGTCGACCTGCCCCTTGGGGCGGCCCAGGTGAGCGGTCACGATCACCCGGGCACCCCGTGCGGTCAGCGACTCGATGGTCGGCAACGACGCCCGGATCCGGCCGTCGTCAGTGATCGTCGGGACACCGTCGGCCTGGGCCAAGGGCACGTTCAGATCGGCCCGGACCAGGACCCGACGGCCCCCCACCTCCAGATCGTCGAGCGTCTTCACGGTCAGAGCGTGGCGCCGACGTAACGAACCAGGTCGACCAGACGGTTGGAGTAACCCCACTCGTTGTCGTACCAGCCCAGCACCTTGGCGGTGTTGCCCATCGTGCTGGTCAACGAGGCGTCGAAGATGCACGAGTGCGGGTCGGTGACGATGTCCGACGACACGATCGGGTCCTCGGTGTACTTGAGGATCCCCTTCAGCGGACCGTCAGCGGCCGCCTTTACCGCGGCGTTCAGATCCTCGGCCGTGGTGGGGTTCGTCAACTCCACCGTCAGGTCGGTCGCCGAACCGGTGGGGACCGGCACGCGCATGGCGTACCCGTCCAACTTGCCCTTGAGCTCCGGCATGACCAGACCGATCGCGCGGGCGGCACCCGTGGTGGTCGGGATCATGTTCAGCGCGCCGGCACGGGCCCGCCGCAGGTCCTTGTGCGGAGCATCCAGGATCACCTGGTCATTGGTGTAGGCGTGGATGGTGGTCATCAGACCCCACTCGATGCCGAACGAGTCCTGGATGACCTTGGCCATCGGGGCCAGGCAGTTCGTGGTGCACGACGCGTTGGAGATCACCACATCCTTGGCCGGGTCGTAGTCCTCCTGGTTCACGCCCATGACGATGGTCACGTCGGGGTTCTTGGCCGGGGCCGAGATCAGGACCTTCTTGGCCCCTGCCGCCACCTGAAGCAACGCCGCGTCCCGATCGGTGAACCGGCCGGTGGACTCGATGACGATGTCCGCACCCAGTTCGCCCCACGGCAGTTTCGACGGATCGGATTCCGACAACGCGCGGATGCTCTTGCCGTTGACGGTGATCTCGGTATCCGTCACGGTCACGTCGGCGTCGAGCCGACCCAGGATCGAGTCGTACTTGAGCAGATGGGCCAGCGTGCGGTTGTCGGTGAGGTCGTTCACGCCGACGATCTCGATATCCTCACCGCTGAGCGCCAACAGGGTGTTCACGACGAACCCCTGGGACTGCTGCAGGGCCACCGCACGGTAGAAGTTGCGTCCGATGCGGCCGAACCCGTTGATACCTACTCGAATCGTCACGATCGCTCCCTGTGCTCGACATTCATGGCAGGGCCACCAGAACGCGCCACCCGAGGCGCCGACGCCTGCTTACCCAACACTTCGACCCTAGCGAACGTCCGTGACCTTCGCGCAGGCGCATCCCGGACCGTCATCGGGTGTTCACTCACGCCGAAGGTGCGATCGACACCGCAGCGGCGGCTCAGTCGTCGAGCATGTCCTCGGTCAGGTTCGCCTCGGTGCCGTCGATCCCCAGTTCCTGCGCCCGCTTGTCGGCCATCGCCAGGAGTCGTCGGATGCGACCCGCGATCGCGTCCTTGGTCATCGGCGGCTGAGCCAGGGCGCCGAGTTCCTCGAGGCTGGCTTGCCGATGCTCGATCCGCAGTTGGCCGGCCACCTTCAGATGGTCGGGGACGTCGTCGCCCAGAATCTCCAGGGCCCGCTCGAGTCGTGCGCCTGCGGCGACGGCCGCCCGTGCCGAACGGCGCAGATTGGCGTCATCGAAGTTGGCGAGTCGGTTGGCGGTGGCGCGCACCTCGCGGCGGACTCGGCGGTCCTCCCACGTGAGCCGCGCCTGATGCGCACCCATCCGGGTGAGCATGTCGCCGATCGCATCACCGTCGCGGATGACGACCCGGTCCACCCCGCGCACCTCACGGGCTTTGGCGGCGATCCCCAAGCGCCGGGCGGAGCCGACCAGTGCGAGCGCTGTCTCGCTGCTCGGGCAGGTGATCTCCAGCGACGATGACCGTCCCGGTTCGGTGAGTGAGCCGTGGGCGAGGAAGGCCCCCCGCCACGCCGCCTCGGCGTCACACGCACCTCCGGCCACGACTGCCGGGGGCAGACCTCGGACCGGTCGGCCGCGCCCGTCGACCAACCCGGTCTGGCGGGCCAGCCAGGGACCACCTTGGGTCACCCGGATGGCGTACTTGGTACCGCGGCGCAGGCCGGTGGGTTGGATCACCGACAGCTGCACCTCGTGGCCGTACAGCTCGTTGATGTCCTTGCGGATCCGCCGCGCGATGGCGCTGGTGTCGAACTCCGCTTCGATGACGATCTCGCCCTGGATCACCTGCAGGCTGCCGCCCACGCGCAGCATGGTGGCCACTTCGGCCTTGCGACAACAGGTCTTGCCCAGGGGCAACCGCGCCAGTTCGTCCTTGACCTCTGCCGTCAGCGCCATGGGGCGATCCTGTCACGGCCGCTGATCTCGGCGAACGCCGCCGCCAACAGGTCCGGGTCGTGGGTGTCGCGGCCATGCGGCGCGGCTACGGGTCTGACCACCAGTTCTGCTCCCAACTCATCGGCACAACGCTGTGCCAGCCCCGCGGGGTCCGCGACACTGCGCGGATCTGCGACCACCGCATCCGCCGTGAATCCCGGGATGTGTCCGGTCAGTGCCGAGATGTAGTCGGCCGCCGTGAACCCGGTCGTCTCCCCCTTTTGCGCGACCAGATTAAGCACGACCACCCGTTTCGCGGGGCTTTCTGCAACAGCTTGTGCCAACTCCTCGACCAGAAGCGGGGCGATGACGGACGTGAACCACGACCCGGGACCCAGCACGATCATGTCGGCTTCAGCGATCGCGTCCAGCGCTTCGGGACAGGCGGACGGTTCGTCGGGGTCCACCCGGATCGCACGGACCACACCGTGGGTGGTCGCGACTGCCACCTGACCACGGACCGTGGCGACCGCGTCGGGTCGTTGGTCATCGAGGCCTGCGACGTCGGCCACGATCTCCAACGGGGTGAGGCTCACCGGCAGCACCCTGCCCTGCGCGCCCAGCAGGGCCGCGACCCAGTCCAACCCGGCCACGACGTCACCGGTCTCCTCCCACAGCGACATGATGAGCAGGTTGCCCAACGAGTGGCCGTTCAGGTCGCCCGTCCCACCGAACCGGTGTTGCACGACCCGGCTCCAGGTGCGGCCCCACGTGTCGTCACCGCACAGGGCATCCAGCGCCATCCGCAGGTCTCCGGGCGGCAGGACGGAGAATTCCTGTCGCAGCCGGCCCGAGGATCCGCCGTCGTCGGAGACCCCCACGACGGCGGTGAGGTTGTCGGTGACGCGCCGGAGGGCCTTCAGGGTCGAGGCGAGCCCGTGCCCGCCGCCGATCGCCACCACCCGGGGACCATGGCCCGCGGGGATTCCCCGTAACTGCCTCATTCGCGCCCCAGGTCCCGATGCATGACGAGCGTCTCGACCCCGCTCTTCACGAGGCGGGCGCTCAGGTTCTCCGACATGGCCACCGACCGGTGCTTGCCGCCGGTGCAGCCGATGGCGACGGTGATGTAGCGCTTGCCCTCGCGCAGGAACCCGTCGGCGACGAGGTCCACCAGGCCGGCGACCTGGGTCAGGAACTCCCGGGCTTCGGGACGGTCGAGAACGTAGTCGTTCACCGATCCATCGAGCCCGGTCCGTTCCCGCAACTCCGGCACCCAGTAAGGGTTGGGCAGAAACCGCACGTCCAGGACGATGTCGGCATCCACCGGGATCCCGTACTTGAATCCGAAGGACATGACGGTGGCGCGTAGTTTGACGCGTTGTTCGTCGGGGAAGGCCGCTTCGACCCGGCGCCGCAGGTCGTGCACGTTCAGGCCGGTGGTGTCGATGACCAGATCCGCGTCCGCCCGGAACTGGGCGATCAGTTCCCGCTCCCGGTCCAGGCCGTCCAGGATCCGCCCGGACCCTTGCAGCGGATGCGGGCGTCGGCTGCTCTCGAACCGCCGCACGAGCACCTCGTCGTTGGCCTCGAGGACCAGCGTGCGCACGTCGACACCGTCGGCGCGCAACCGGGCCAGCGCATCGCTGAGTTCGGCGAACACGTCGCCGCCGCGGGCATCGACCACGACGGCGAGTCCGGTAGCGCTGGCCTGCTGCGGACTGGCCGCCACCGCTTCGGCCAGCAACTGCGGGGGGAGGTTGTCGATCACGAACCAACCGAGGTCCTCCAAGGCGCGCGCTGCGGTGGATTTGCCCGCACCGGACATGCCGGTGACCAGCACCAGTTCGGGGGACGTCGTCATGGGGTCGTGCCTTCGCTCACCGGCGGGGTCACCACCTCGCCGGTGCTCAGGCTAACGGCGGGGACCGCCTGGTCGCGGTCCGAACGCAGATGCTCCGCGATGGTTTCTGCAAGGACGGTGCCGATGCCGGGCACCTGCGTAAGTTCCTCGGGCGTGGCCGCCGTGATTGAGCGGACCGATCCGAACTGCTTCAGCAGGGCCTTACGTTTCGCCGGCCCGAGACCCGGGATCGTGTCCAGGGCACTCATCCGGGTTCGCTTGCCCCGCTTCTGGCGATGACCGGCGATGGCGAAGCGGTGTGCTTCATCCCGGAGATGCTGCAGCAGGTGCAGTGCCTCGCTCGAGCGCGACAGGATCACCGGGTCGGGCTCCCCCGGCAGCCAGATCTCCTCCAACCGCTTGGCCAGTCCGCAGACCGCGACGTCGTCGATGCCCAATTCGGCCAGCGCCCGCTGGGCGGCTTCGGCCTGCGGCAGGGCGCCATCTACGACGAGCAACTGAGGCGGATAGGCGAAGCCGCGGCGCTTCACCGGTTCAACCGCCGTCTCGAGCGCCATCTCGACATCCGACGCGTCGGACCGTTCCGACAAGTAGCGACGGAACCGGCGCCCCACGACCTCAGTCATGGCGTCGGTGTCGGAATGGGCGTTCTCCTTGGACACGTTGAATCGCCGGTAGTCGCTGGTGCGGGGCAGCCCGTCCTCGAAGACCACCATGGAGCCGACCGTGTCCTGGCCCTGCAAGTGGGAGATGTCGTAGCCCTCGATCCGCAGCGGGGCACTGTCGAGGCCCAGGGCTTCCTGCAGGTCCTCCATCGCCCGGGCGCGGGCAGTCAGATCTCCGGCGCGCCGCCTCTTGTTGAGGACCAGCGACTGTTCGGCGTTACGGCGGACCGTGTCCATCAGGGCGCGCTTGTCGCCGCGTTCGGGGCAGCGCACGCTCACCCCATGTCCGGCCCGCTCGGCCAACCACCGGCGCAGTTGGGGATCATCCGGGGCCGGGTCGATGAGCACCTCCCGCGGGATGGCCGCAGGGTCCGCATCGCCGTAGAACCGCAGCAGTGCCTGACCGACGAGGTCCGCGTCCGACAGGTCGAGAGTGCGCTCCACCATGAAGCCCCGCTGGCCGGTGATCCGACCGCCGCGGACGTGGAACACCTGGACCGCGCCTTGCAGATCATCGGCCGCCAACGCGATGACGTCGGCATTGGTCCGGTCCGGCAGGACGACGGTGTTGCGCTCCAAGGCGCGCTGCAGCGCGAAGAGGTCGTCGCGCAACCGGGCCGCCGTCTCGTACTCCTGCGCGGCGGCCGCCTCGCGCATCGCGCGCTCGACCCGCTTGATGTGGGGCTGGCTGTCGCCGGCGACGAACGAGCAGAACTGGTCGACGATCTCGCGATGTTCGGCCATCGACACCCGACCCACGCACGGCGCCGAGCACTTGCCGATGTAGCCCAAGAGGCACGGCCGGCCGGACATCTCCGCCCGTCGGAACACCCCCTTGCTGCAGGTCCGGGCGGGGAACACCCGCAGCAGCTGGTCGACCGTCTCCCGGATCGCCCAAGCGTGGGAATACGGTCCGAAGTAACGAACACCGCGGCGCTTGGCGCCGCGCATGACCATGATCCGGGGGTAGTCCTCCCCCACGGTCACCGCCAGGAACGGATAGGACTTGTCGTCGGTGTACTTGACGTTGAACCGCGGCTCGAACTCCTTGATCCAGGAGTACTCGAGCTGAAGCGCCTCGACTTCGGTGGCGACGACGGTCCAGTCCACGGAGGCCGCGGTATCGACCATGGCCGCGGTTCGAGGGTGCAATCCGCCGGAGAAGTAGGAGTTGAGCCGGTTGCGCAGGCTCTTGGCCTTGCCGACGTAGAGGACCTGGCGGTCGGAACTGAGGAATCGGTAGACCCCCGGGCTGTCGGGGACGGTCCCAGGATCCGGCCGCAGGGTCACGGAGCAAGCCTAAAGCCTGCGCGCGACCCCCCCGTCGCACCGACTGAGTCGGCTCAGCCCTGGCGGGCCAGCTGCAGTGCCTCGCTCGCGATCATCGAGCCGCGTACCTCGTACCCGCGGGCGGTGCCGTGCACGCCGTCACCGCCGATAAGACCGGGCGAGCGGCGCACGGCGCGGGCCCAGTCCACGACGTGCAGCCGGTCCGCTTTGCGATCGGTCGCCCGCAACATGCGGTTCACGCGGTTGTAGCCGCCCGGACGCACGACCGTCACCCAGATGACCTCGCGGTTGGGGCCGGCCATCCGCAGACTGCGGTTCACATGGCGCTTCAGCGCTGCCGGATCGGGACCGTCGTTGGTTCCCAGTGCCACGACCCAGATTCGGGCCCGCTGCGCCCGGCGATCCTGGGCGAGCCGGCTCATGCCGGTGGCCGTGAAGCGGCCGACCTCGGCATCGACGCCCACGCTCTGGACGTTGCTGCGCAACTTCCGCTTGATGACCGGTCCTGCGCCCACGGTCAGCGAATCGCCCTCCACGTACACGCTGGTGCGCTGACCCCGTTGCTTCTCGGCCTTGGTCAGGGCCTGGGCAGGGGTCGCCACGGTCAACCCGCTGATGGCGATACCGACCGACAGGCTCGCTGCCACGGTGCGCAGGGAACGACTCATCACGGGGCAAGGCATTACAGCAGAGTGCCCGAATGTCGCGGGATTGTCACAGGCGTGTCGCAGTGACCTTCGTCACTGCTGAGCTGGCGCCCCCGGCGCCGGGAGCCCTCAGCTGCCGTCACGTCTGAGCGACGATCGAGTCCCCTTCGACGGTGATGTCGACCGGGGTCAGACCGGTCATCGCCGGCCCCTGCAGCACGTCGCCCGTCTCGGCGGAGAACCGGGACCCGTGACAGGGGCACAGGATGACGTCATCGGTGACACTGCCCACGGTGCAGCCCTCGTGCGGGCAGACGCTGGTGAATGCCTTGAAGTCGCCCTTCTTGGGCTGGGTCACCACGACCATCTTGTCGTCGATGATGACGCCGCCGCCGACCGGCACCTCGGCGGTCATGGCGATGGCCTTGCCCCCCGCCGATCCACCGGATGCGGGCGGGGACGCGGCAGGAGCGGAACTGGTGCCGGTGGTCGAGGTGCCCCCAGAACTGCAGGCAGCCAGCACGCCAGCAGCCCCGACGGCACCCGCGGCGGCCAGGACGGTGCGGCGGGGGACGGTGCCGGACTGCTCGTCGGCGGCGGCGTGATTCTCGTCGGTCATGGGCACAGCCTGCCATGCCGACGGCGATTCCGGGTCAGGCGACCCCGCGGGATTCGCCCAGCAACTCGCGCAGGAACGCCCCGGTGTGGGACTCCTTCACTTCGGCCAGCGCCTCGGGCGTTCCCTGGGCGACGACCGTTCCCCCGCCCGAGCCACCCTCGGGGCCCATGTCGATGATCCAGTCGGCGGTCTTGATGACGTCGAGGTTGTGTTCGATGACGACCACACTGTTTCCCTTGTCGACCAGCGACTGAAGGACACCGAGGAGTTTGCGGATGTCCTCGAAGTGCAGCCCGGTGGTCGGTTCGTCGAGCAGGTAGACGGTGCGCCCGGTGGAGCGCTTCTGCAGCTCGGAGGCGAGCTTCACGCGCTGCGCCTCGCCCCCGGAGAGAGTCGTCGCGGGCTGTCCCATCCGCACGTAGCCCAGTCCCACCTCGACCAGGGTGCGCAGATGGCGGGCGATCGCCGGAACCGGCTCGAAGAATTCCAGCGCCTCTTCGATCGGCATGTTAAGCACGTCAGAGATGGTCTTGCCCTTGTAGTGCACCTCCAACGTCTCTCGGTTGTACCGAGCGCCATGACACACCTCGCACGGGACGTACACGTCCGGCAGGA
>CAZVYU010000057.1:5448-15329 GCA_964631645.1 uncultured Actinomycetes bacterium | reverse complement strand
CCGTGGTGATGTGCCGGAGTGGCGGCAACGGCTGATCGGGGACGATCCGGTCGTGCCGACGTGGCGGCGGTGCGTTCGGGCGGGTTATGATCCTGGCAGCCGCGGGCCAACGTCGTCCCGCGTGCTCTCCCTCAGGTTCGCCTGGGGTTTCGCACGCACCGACGACGGAGGGTTGCCATGCACCACGCCGCCTACCCCGCATCCGGATTCCCGGAACCACAGGGACTGTACGACCCGCGTTTCGAGCGCGACGCCTGTGGCGTCGCCTTCGTAGCGACCCTCACCGGGATCCCCACCCATCAGATCGTCGAGCAGGCCCTGACGGCACTGGAGAACCTCGAACACCGCGGCGCCTCGGGTTCCGAACCCGACTCCGGCGACGGTGCCGGCATCCTGACGCAGCTCCCCGACGCCTTCTTCCGGGCGGTGGTGGACTTCGACCTGCCCCAGGCCGGTGCCTACGCGGTCGGAACCGCGTTCCTGCCGCAGGACGAGGAACTGGCGGCCGCGACAGTCGCCACCATCGAGGAGATCGCCGACGACGAAGGCCTGACGGTGCTCGGGTGGCGCGATCTGCCCACCGACCCCAGCCCGGTGGGCGTCACCGCCCGCAGCGTCATGCCCCGCTTCCGGCAACTCTTCGTGTCGAGCGCCGACCGCAGCGGGATGGACCTGGAGCGAGCCGCGTTCTGCCTGCGCAAACGCTCGGAGCGGGAATCCGACGTCTACTTCCCGTCGCTGTCGTGCCGGACCATCGCCTACAAGGGAATGCTCACCACCGCACAACTGGGTCAGTTCTACCCCGATCTGCGCGACGACCGGTACGCGTCAGCCATCGGTCTGGTTCACTCCCGGTTCTCCACCAACACCTTCCCGTCGTGGCCGCTGGCCCACCCGTACCGGCTCATCGCCCACAACGGTGAGATCAACACCGTGATGGGCAATCGCAACTGGATGCGGGCGCGCGAGGCGATGCTCACCTCCGACCTGATTCCCGGCGACCTGACCCGGCTGTACCCGATCTGCACCCCGGGGGCCAGCGACTCCGCATCGTTCGACGAGGTGCTCGAACTGCTGCACCTCGGCGGCAGGTCCCTGCCCCACGCGGTGCTCATGATGATCCCGGAGGCCTGGGAGAACCATGCCGACATGGATCCGGCCCGGCGGGCGTTCTACGAGTTCCACTCGTCGCTGATGGAGCCGTGGGACGGTCCCGCCAACGTGTCCTTCACCGACGGCACGGTCATCGGCGCGGTGCTGGACCGCAACGGGCTGCGCCCGGGCCGGTTCTGGGTCACCGACGACGGCTTGGTGGTCCTGGCTTCCGAGGCGGGGGTGCTCGATCTGGATCCCGCCACCGTGGTACGCAAGGGCCGCCTGCAGCCGGGTCGGATGTTCCTCGTGGACACTGCCGCCGGTCGCATCCTCGAGGACGACGAGATCAAGTCGGACCTGGCCGCTGAGTTCCCCTATGACGAGTGGTTGCGCAACGGGTTGATCCACCTGGACGACCTGCCGGACCGGGAACACATCGTCTACACCCGTGAATCGATCCTGCGGCGTCAGCAGACCTTCGGCTACACCGAGGAAGAGGTGCGCGTCCTGGTCTCTCCCATGGCCCGCACCGGGATGGAGCCGATCGGTTCCATGGGCACCGACACCCCGATCGCGGCCATCAGCGAACGGTCCCGGTTGCTCTTCGACTACTTCGCCCAGTTGTTCGCTCAGGTGACCAACCCGCCGCTGGATGCCCTGCGCGAGGAGATCGTCACGTCGCTGGGGACCACCATCGGGCCCGAGGGCAATCTGCTCGAGGCCGATGCGGTCAGCTGCCGGCAACTGCGCCTGCCGTTCCCGGTGATCACCAACGACGACCTGGCCAAGATCGCCAACATCAACGCCGCCGGCGACCGCCCCGGCCTGGCCGGGGCGCGGGTGTCGGGTCTCTACCGGGTCGCCGGTGGGGGCGAGGCGATGCGCCGGCGGATCGAGGAAATCTGCAACGAGGTCGACGCCGTGATCCGGCAGGGCAAGCGGTTCATCATCCTGTCCGACCGCGACTCGACCGGCGACCGGGCGCCCATCCCGTCCCTGCTGCTGACCGCGGCGGTCCACCATCATCTGGTGCGCGAGAAGACCCGCACCATGGTGGGCATCATCGTCGAGGCGGGCGATGTGCGCGAGGTGCACCACGTCGCGTTGCTGATCGGGTACGGCGCAGCCGCAGTCAATCCCTATCTGGCCATGGAGACCGCAGAGGGTCTGGCCCGCCGCGGCATGCTGGGTGACATCGCACCCGAAGCGGCCGTGCGCAATCTGGTCAAGGCTCTCGGCAAGGGGGTCCTGAAGGTCATGTCCAAGATGGGCGTGTCCACGGTGTCGTCCTACTGCGGTGCCCAGATCTTCGAGGCCATCGGACTGTCGCAGGAACTCGTCGATCGCTACTTCACCGGCACCACCTCGAAGTTGGGTGGGGTCGGGCTCGACGTCATCGCCGAAGAGGTGGCGATGCGGCATCGCGTCGCCTACCCGCCCAGCGGTATCTCACCGGCCCATCGCCGGCTGGCGGTCGGGGGCGAGTACCAGTGGCGCCGCGAAGGGGAGCCCCATCTGTTCGATCCCGACACCGTGTTCCGGCTGCAGCACTCCACCAAAGAGAAAAGCGCCGCGGTCTTCCGCGAGTACACCGACCGGGTCGACGACCAGTCCCAGCGACTGATGACCCTGCGCGGACTGTTCCGGCTGCGCGAAGGGGTGCGGGAGCCGGTGCCGCTGGACGAGGTGGAACCGGTCAGCGAGATCGTGAAACGGTTCTCGACCGGCGCCATGTCGTACGGCTCCATCTCCGCCGAGGCCCACGAGACACTGGCCATCGCCATGAACCGGTTGGGGGCCAAGTCCAACACCGGCGAAGGCGGCGAGGACCCGGAGCGGTTCCTTGTCATGTCCGACGGCGACTCCAAACGCAGTGCCATCAAGCAGGTGGCGTCGGGCCGGTTCGGCGTCACCAGCGAGTACCTGGTCAACGCCGACGACATCCAGATCAAGATGGCGCAGGGGGCCAAGCCCGGCGAGGGTGGCCAGCTGCCCGGGCACAAGGTCTACCCGTGGGTGGCCAAGACCCGGCACTCCACCCCGGGTGTGGGCCTCATCTCCCCGCCGCCGCATCACGACATCTACTCGATCGAAGACCTGGCCCAGCTGATCCACGACCTGAAGAACGCCAACAACTCGGCCCGGATCCACGTGAAGCTGGTGTCCGAGGTCGGCGTCGGCACCGTGGCGGCAGGGGTGAGCAAGGCCCATGCGGACGTCATCCTCATCTCGGGCCACGACGGCGGCACCGGTGCCTCGCCGTTGACTTCGCTGAAACACGCCGGGGGCCCGTGGGAACTCGGGCTGGCCGAGACCCAGCAGACGTTGCTGCTCAACGGGCTGCGGGACCGGGTGGTCGTGCAGACCGACGGTCAGCTCAAGACCGGCCGCGACGTGATCATCGCCGCGCTGCTCGGGGCCGAGGAGTTCGGCTTCTCGTCCGCGCCGCTGGTGGTGATGGGCTGCATCATGATGCGGGTCTGTCACCTGGACACGTGCCCGGTCGGGATCGCCACCCAGAACCCCACCCTGCGGGAACGGTTCACCGGCAAGGCGGATCACGTGGTGAACTTCTTCCTGTTCATCGCCGAACAGGTCCGCGAGTATCTGGCGGCCCTGGGCTTCCGGACGTTGGAGGAAGCGGTCGGCCATGCCGAACTGCTGGACACCGCCGACGCGATCGACCACTGGAAGGCCGATGGGTTGGATCTGGCTCCGATCCTTCACGTGCCGGATGTCGATCACCCTCGGCATCGCGTGACCGAACAGGACCACGGTCTGGCTCACGCATTGGACAACCAACTGATCGCCATGTGCGCCGATGCCATCGAGCGCGGTGATCCGGTGCGGGGCCAGGTCACCATCCGCAACGTGAACCGGACCGTAGGCACGATGCTCGGCGCGGAGATCACCCGGGCCCACGGGGGTGCCGGGCTTCCCGACGAGACCGTGGACCTGACGTTCCTGGGCTCCGCCGGACAGTCGTTCGGTGCGTTCGTACCTGCCGGGGTCACGCTTCGGCTCGAGGGGGACGCGAACGACTACGTCGGCAAGGGGCTGTCGGGTGGTCGGATCGTCGTGCGGCCCGACCGGGCGGCACCGTTCGAGGCGGGCGACCACATCATCGCCGGCAACGTCATCGGCTACGGCGCCACCGGCGGTGAGATCTACCTGCGCGGTCGGGTCGGCGAACGATTCTGTGTCCGCAACTCCGGGGCGACGGCCGTCGTCGAGGGGATCGGCGACCACGGCTGCGAGTACATGACCGGGGGCCGCGTCGTGATCCTGGGGGAGACCGGCCGCAACTTCGCCGCGGGGATGTCGGGCGGCGTCGCGTATCTGCTGGATCCCGACCCGTTGCGGATCAATCAGGACATGGTGCAGCTGGAGCCGTTGGACGACGAGGACCGGGAGTTCCTGCTCACCGCCATGCGTCGGCACCTGGAGGAGACGGAGTCTGCCGTCGCCGAAGCCCTGCTGGCCGATCCGGACACCGCGTTGGAACGCTTCGGCAAGGTCATGCCCACCGACTACAAGCGCGTGCTGCAGGCCCGCGCCGCAGCAGAACTGGAAGGCCGCGATCCGGTCGCGGCAGTGATGGAGGCGTCGAGCAATGGCTGATCCCCGCGGTTTCCTGAAGGCCGGGCGGGAACTCCCGCAGCGACGTCCGGTCGACATCCGGATCACCGACTGGCGCGAGGTCTACGAAGAGTTCCCCGACTCCCGACTGCAGACGCAGGCCGGCCGGTGTATGGACTGCGGTATCCCGTTCTGCCACAACGGCTGTCCGCTCGGGAACCTGATCCCGGAGTGGAACGACCTGGTGTGGCGCGACGACTGGCGCGGCGCCATCGAGCGGCTCCACGCCACCAACAACTTCCCCGAGTTCACCGGCCGGCTGTGTCCGGCGCCATGTGAGACGGCGTGTGTGTTGGGCATCAACCAGCCGGCGGTCACCATCAAGCAGGTCGAGGTCTCCATCATCGACAAGGCCTGGGACGAGGGCTGGGTCCAGCCCCAGCCACCGGCCCGCCAGTCGGGGCGCACCGTTGCCGTCGTCGGCTCGGGCCCGGCCGGTCTCGCCGCGGCCCAGCAGTTGGCGCGCGCGGGCCATACCGTCGCCGTCCTGGAGCGCGCCGACCGGATCGGGGGACTGCTGCGCTACGGCATCCCCGAGTTCAAGATGGAGAAGCGGCACCTTGACCGCCGGCTCCAGCAGATGGAGGCCGAGGGGGTCCGGTTCCGCCCGGGCGTCACCGTCGGCCGCGACATCACCGGCCAGGAGGTCCGCGAACGGTACGACGCCGTGGTGCTGGCCGTGGGCGCCACCCAGTGGCGCGACCTGCCGGTCCCGGGCCGGGAACTGGCCGGGGTGCACCAGGCGATGGAGTTCCTCCCGCTGGCCAACCGGGTGTGTGAAGGGGACTCCGACCACTCCGACATCGACGTGGCCGGAAAGCATGTCGTGATCATCGGCGGCGGTGACACGGGCGCGGACTGCCTCGGCACGTCGCATCGGCAGGGAGCGGCCTCCGTTACCCAGTTGGAGATCATGCCACTGCCCTCCGAGGATCGTCCCTCCGCACAACCATGGCCCACGTATCCGCTCATCTACCGCGTGAGCAGTGCCCACGAAGAGGGCGGCGAGCGGCTGTTCTCGGTGTCCACGCAGCGCTTCGTCGACGACGGCAACGGTCGTGTGGCCGCCCTGGAGTTGGTCGAGGTGGAGATGGTCGACGGCCGGTTCACGCCTCTGCCCGGCAGCGAACGGCAGATCCCGGCGGACTTCGTCTTCCTCGCCATGGGCTTCACCGGGGTCGAAGCGGACCCCTGGGCCGAGCAGTTCGGCGTCGAGCTGGATGCCCGGGGCAACGTCCGGCGCCACGACGACTACACCACCGACGTACCCGGCGTCTTCGTGGCCGGCGACGCCGGCAGGGGACAGTCCCTGATCGTCTGGGCGATCGCCGAGGGCCGCGCGGCCGCGGCGTCGGTCGACGCCTACTTGAGCGGGGGGACGAGCAACCTGCCCGTGCCGATCCCGGCGTCCGCCCGCCCACTCACGGTGTGACCGACTGATCACGGCCTGATTCATTCGACCTCCACCACGGGAGTGTCGCTGCCATACTGCGCTCGTGTCCGATGCTCCCGTCGCCGACCAGACCGGCACTCCGGCAGGTGCGATGCCGCCGTGGCAGGTGCCGGACACGCTCAAGACGCTGGCCGGGATCACCTGGCGCATCCTGGTCGTGGGGCTGGGCGCCTACATCCTGGTCTGGACGCTGTTCCAGGTCGGTCCGGTGGCGTTGGCGGTCTTCCTCGCCCTGTTCGTGACGGCCCTGGCGGGTCCGGTGGCGCGACTGTTCCAGCGGATCATGCCCAAGGTGCTCTCGGTGGTGCTGGCGCTGCTGGTCATCACCGTGGCCGGTGCGGTGATCCTGTTCCTGGTGCTGCGGTCGATCGTGGAACAGGGACCGGCACTGGCCGCCGCGATCAGCGACGGCATCCAGGAGGTCGAGGACTGGCTGCAGAACGGGCCGTTGCACCTGACCGGCGATCAACTGAACCAGGTGCAGTCGCAGGCGGGCACCTGGCTGGAGAACACCGGCAAGAATCTCGCGGGGGATGTCGTGTCGGATCTGGGTGCGGTCGGCACGATCATCACGGCGGGTTCGGTGTTCCTGTTCGGGGTCATCTTCTTCATGACCACCGGCCCGCAGATCTGGTCCTGGGTGGTCAGTTGGGCTCCGGAACGGGTGCGGGACACCTTCAACACGTGCGGACAGTTGGCTTGGGGCACCATGGCCGGCTACGGCCGGGGCATGATCGTGGTGGCCCTCTGCGACGCCTTCCTGGTGTTCATCGGTCTCACGATCCTGCAGGTCCCGTTGGCGCCGGCGCTGGCGACCGTGGTCTTCATGGGCGCGTTCATCCCGGTCATCGGTGCGCCGATCGCCACGTTCCTCGCAGCCCTGGTGGCGTTGGCGACGAAAGGGCCGGTGACGGCAGCGCTCGTGGTGGTCCTGACGATCATCGTCGGCTCCTTCGACGGCGACGTGATGCAGCCCCTTGTGATGGGCAAGGCCGTGTCGCTGCATCCGTTGGCCATCGTCATCATCATCGCTGCCGGCGCCCTGACCTTCGGCGTGATCGGCGCTCTGGTGGCCATTCCGATCGCCTCATCGATCTATGTGGTCGTGAAGTTCCTGACCGGGCGTGACCCTGAGCATCCGTATCCGAACCCCCCGCCACCGGCCGCCGAGCCGGTCGCTGCCTCCTGAGGGGTCGTCCGGCGCCAGCGACTGGGGCGCCTTATGCTGCAGGCATCGACTTCCAGGAGGCAACGCGGTGACCGAAGCACAGACTGACGACGTCATGGGACCCATCGACTATCTCGTCATCGAATACCCCGGTGGTGCGCCCAGTGGGGAAGGCCTGCCGCACCTGATCGAACTGGTCGAGAAGGGCATCGTCCGCATCCTCGACGTCGCCCTCATCCACACCAGCGCCGACGGGACCTACGAAGTGATCCGTCCCGAGGACCTGGTCGCCGCCGGCGGCACCGGCTTCTCGTTCCTCGAGGGGGTCGTGTCCGGCCTGCTCGACGCCGAGGATCTCGATCAGGTGGCGTCGATCATGGATCCCGACAGCGCTGCCGTCGTCCTCGTGTACGAGAACGCCTGGGCGGCGCCGTTGGGCAATGCCATCCGCCGCGCGGGCGGTCAGCTCATCGCCAACGGCCGGGTCTCCATGGCCGACATCGCCGACGCCCTCGACCTCACATCCGACTGACCACCGACTGAACACCGAGAGGAAACACCATGCCCGGACTGTTGCGCGGAGTCGCTCGTACCGCCGTCATCGCAGGAACCGCCACCGCCGTGTCCAACGGAGTATCGCGCCGCCAGGTGAGTCGGTGGGACAAGAAGGCGCAGGAGCAGGAGGCCCAGCAGCAGGCCGCCGCCCCGGCACAGCCGGCCGCCGCGCCCGTCGCTGCGCCGCCGGCCGAGGACGACATGGCCGCCAAGGTCGAGGCGCTGAAGCAACTGGCTGCCCTGAAGGACCAGGGAATCCTCACCGACGACGAGTTCGCGGCCCAGAAAGCCAAGATCCTCGGTTGATCGTCGGACAGTCTCGGATCCGGGTCGCCACTGCGACCCGTGAGGACTAGGTTCGGGCCATGCGCCGCGCCAAGATCGTCTGCACCATGGGCCCGGCCACGGACTCCTACGACACGATCCGGGAACTGGTCATCGCCGGGATGGATGTGGCGCGGCTCAACCTGAGTCACGGTACCCACGCCGACCACCGCCGCATGTACGACAACGTGCGCCGGGCCGGCGACGACGTGGGTCGGGGGGTGGGGATCCTGGCCGACCTGCAAGGACCCAAGATCCGGCTGGGGCGGTTCGCCCGGGGCCCGGTCCTGCTGCGTCGCGACGACAAGTTCACCATCACGACCGACGACATCCCCGGCGACGCCGACATGTGTTCGACGACCTACGAGGCGCTGCCCCAGGACGTCAGCCCCGACGACATGATCCTCATCGACGACGGTCGGGTCGCCGTCCGGGTCCTGGAGGTGATCGGGAACACCGTCGTCACCCGCGTGGTCGAAGGCGGTACGGTCTCCGACCACAAGGGTCTCAACCTGCCGTCGGTCGAAGTGAGCGTCCCCGCCCTGACGGAGAAGGACCGGGCCGATCTCATCTGGGCGCTTGAGACCGGGGTCGACATGGTCGCGCTGTCGTTCGTGCGCTCTGCAGCAGACATCGACGACGTCCACCAGATCATGGACGACTTCGGTCGTCGGCTGCCTGTGTTGGCCAAGGTGGAGAAGCCGCAGGCGGTTGCCCGGCTGCGCGAGATTGTCGATGCCTTCAACGGGGTGATGGTGGCCCGCGGCGACCTGGGCGTGGAGATGCCGCTCGAAGAGGTGCCGCTCGAACAGAAGCGGGCCATCGACCTGTGCCGGCGGGCCGGGAAGCCGGTGATCGTCGCCACCCAGATGTTGGATTCGATGATCACGGCGACTCGTCCGACCCGCGCCGAGGTGTCCGACGTCGCCAACGCGGTGCTGGACGGCACCGACGCCCTCATGCTGTCGGGGGAGACCAGCGTGGGGCAGCACCCGGCACACGTGGTCATGACGATGGCGCGGATCATCAGGCACGTGGAGGAAGAGGCGCTGGACCGACTCCCTCCCCTCCCGCCGGACCCGCCCGGATCGACCGCCCGGGCCATGACCCGGGCAGCGGTCGGAGTGGGCAATGCGGTGGAGGCGACCCACATCATCGCGTTCACCGAGACCGGCTCGACGGCCCGACTGATCGCGCGGCACCGCCCGGACATTCCCTTGCTGGCCTTCACCCCGAACGTCGAGGTGCGCAGCAAACTGGCGGTCGTGTGGGGAGTGGAGACGTTCCTGGCGCCCTCGGTGAATCACACCGACGACATGGTGCAGCAGGTGGACACCGCGCTGCTGGCCAACGGCCGGGTCCGGCACGGCGAGCGGGTCGTGATCGTGGCCGGGGTCCCGCCCGGTGTTCCCGGGACGACCAACGGCATGCGCGTGCACAAGATCGGCCACGCCTGACCGCTCGGATTGCTCGTCAGTCGCGCAGCCGCTCAGTCGCTCGTCAGCCGCTCAGTCGACAGCGGTGTTGGATGGTCGACTGTTCGACTGCACTCGTTCCTCGGCGGGTGTTTCGCCCCCACCTCGTCAGTCGCGCAGCCGCTCAGTCGACAGCGGTGTTGGATGGTCGACTGTTCGACTGCACTCGTTC
>CAZVYU010000057.1:0-5348 GCA_964631645.1 uncultured Actinomycetes bacterium | reverse complement strand
CTCGGCGGGTGGCTCGCCCCCACCTCGTCAGTCGCGCAGCCGCTCAGTCGACAGCGGTGCGCGCCTCGGGGTTCAGAACACCCCACGCGATCAGTTCTTCGGCCAACAGGCCGGCGGGCTGGTCGTAGATGACTGCGAGGGTGCGCAGGTCGTCGGCCCGGATCGACAGGACCCGGCCGTTGTAGTCGCCCCGCTGCGTCTGGATGGCGGCGGCGTAGCGGGCCAGCGGTCCCGCCTTGTCCGAGGGCACCCGGTTGAGCTGTTCGAGGTCGATCACGATCTGGGTCGGGGGCTCGAGCGTTGCGCCGGCGACGCCGCCGGGCAGCAGTTCACCGACTGGTACCCCGTAGAAGTCGGCCAGCTCAGCCAGCTTCGCGACGGTGACGGCGCGATCGCCGCGTTCGTAGGATCCGATGACGACGGCCTTCCAGCGGCCTTGCGACTTCTCCTCGACCCCTTGCAGCGACAGCCCCTGCTGCTGCCGGATAGCGCGCAGCCGGCTTCCGAGAGCGCGGGCGTAATCGCTGGCCATGTCAATCTCCCCTTGTGGTGGCTGTCGAGCTGCTGCCACCCCCTAACCATACGTAGTCATCGGTGGTTACTCCAAAGCGGAATGAATGCGTGTTGCGTCACACTTAGTCCGGAATTGGGCTGAATGGGTGACGAGAGCCGATACACAAAGTAACCGCGCGAGGGGCTCACCGATCGGGCTCAAGCCGTGGGCTACCCTGAAACGACCGTTCCTTTAACGATCCGTCCCGAGAGGCGGCGAAGGAGTGTGAATCCATGGGGATCCCCCTGTCCGGCTCCGACGAGGGTCGCACCGTCGGCCCCGTCGTCTTCGACGCCGCCGACCTCAACCGGGCCCTCACCCGCATCTCCCACGAGATCATCGAATACGCCCGAGGCGCCGACGACCTGGTGGTCCTGGGCATCCCGACCCGCGGAGCACTGCTGGCCCGGCGCCTCGCAGCCCGCATCGGCGCCGCTGAGGGCCGGGAGGTACCCGTCGGGTCCATTGACGTGACGATGTACCGCGACGACCTGAACCTGCACCCGGCGCGCGCACTCGGGCCGACCGAGATTCCGCCGGAGGGGATCGACGGCCGCATCGTGGTCCTCGTCGACGATGTGCTGTTCTCGGGCCGCACCGTCCGCGCCGCACTCGCCGCCATCCACGACATCGGCCGACCCCGCGCTGTACGACTGGCCGTCATCGTCGATCGGGGCCACCGGGAACTGCCCATCCGAGCCGACCACGTGGGCAAGAACCTGCCGACCCACAAGGGCGAGAGCGTGCGTATGCGGCTCACCGAGATCGACGGGGTCGACGAGATCGTCCTGATGCGCGAGGAGGGTGCCGAATGATCAGTCATCTGTTGTCCGCCAAGGACCTGGACCGCGACGATGCGGTGCTCGTCCTCGACACCGCCGGCGAGATGGCCCGGCTCACGGACCGGTCGGTCAAGAAACTCCCCGCGTTACGGGGCAAGACCGTGGTCAATCTCTTCTTCGAGGACTCCACCCGGACCCGGATCTCGTTCGAGGCGGCAGCGAAGCGCCTGTCCGCCGACGTGATCAACTTCTCGGCCAAGGGGTCGTCGGTGTCCAAGGGCGAGACGTTGAAAGACACCGCTCTCACGTTGCAGGCCATGGGCGCCGACGCCGTGGTCATCCGCCACGGGGCATCCGGAGCGCCGCACCGACTGGCCGAGGCCGGCTGGATCGACGGCGCCGTCGTCAACGCCGGCGACGGCACTCATGAACACCCCACGCAGGCCCTGCTCGACGCCTTCACGATCCGGCGCCACCTTCGCGAAGGGACCGGTGACCTGTCCGGCCTGCGCGTCACGATCGTGGGCGACGTCCTGCACAGCCGGGTGGCCCGGTCCAACGTCCACCTGCTGGACACCTTGGGGGCCAAGGTCACCCTGGTCGCCCCCCCGACCCTGTTCCCGGTCGGGGTCGAGCATTGGCCGGCCACGGTGTCCTACAGCCTCGACGAAGCGCTGCCGGACTCCGACGCCGTGATGATGTTGCGGGTGCAGCGGGAACGCATGAACGCGGCCTTCTTCCCCAGTGCCCGTGAATACAGTCGTCGCTACGGGCTGGACCAGACCCGCATGGACTCGCTTCCCGAGCACGCGATCGTCATGCACCCGGGCCCGATGAACCGCGGCATGGAGATCGCCGACGGCGTCGCCGACCATGAACGATCCGTGATCGTCGAACAGGTGGCGAACGGCGTGAGTGTGCGGATGGCCGTCCTGTATCTCCTGGTCGGGGGATCCCGGGCCGCCGGGCCGGTCGAACTCACGGCGGAGGTCGGCGCATGAGTTACCTGCTCCGCGACGTCCGACCACTCGGCGCCACGGCGGTCGACGTCCTCATCGCCGACGGGATCATCGCCGACATGGGCGCCGACCTCGACGTAGCCGACGCCACCGTCGTCGAGGGCGCCGGTCAGGTGCTCCTGCCCGGTCTGGTCGACCTTCACACGCACCTGCGCGAACCCGGCCGCGAGGACGCCGAGACAGTGCGATCCGGTTCCGCGGCAGCGGCCCTGGGAGGGTTCACCGCTGTCCACGCCATGGCCAACACCGACCCCGTCGCTGACACGGCGGGCGTTGTGGAGCAGGTGTTTCGGCTGGGCCAGCAGGCCGGATACGTCGATGTGCACCCCGTCGGTGCCGTCACGGTGGGCCTGGGCGGCGAGCAGTTGGCGGAGTTGGGGGCCATGGCCGACTCCGCGGCCCGGGTGCGGGTCTTCAGCGACGACGGCCGGTGTGTCGACGACGCCCTGCTCATGCGCCGGGCCTTGGAGTATGTCAAGGCCTTCGACGGGGTCATCGCGCAGCATGCTCAGGAGCCCCGGCTGACCGCCGGTGCCCAGATGAACGAGGGT
The DNA here is from genome assembly GCA_964631645.1 of uncultured Actinomycetes bacterium. Lineage (GTDB taxonomy): Bacteria > Actinomycetota > Actinomycetes > S36-B12 > CAIWTL01. Next base: position 2,443 of record CAZVYU010000057.1, on the reverse strand, counting down.
GCAGTGTCGGCGGTCCTCGGGCTGCGCGGCTGGCCGGCCGCCGCCGAAGAGGCCATCATCGCCCGCGACATCCTGCTCGCCGATCACGTCGGCTCGCGGCTGCACGTGTGTCACGTCTCGACGGCGGGCAGTGTCGACCTGATCCGCCGGGCCAAGGAGCGCGGGATTGCGGTCACGGCCGAAGCCACGCCGCACCACCTGCTGCTCACCGATGAACTGGCCCGCAGTTACGACCCGGTGTACAAGGTCAACCCGCCGCTGCGGACCCGCCGCGACGTCGAGGCGCTGCTGGCCGGGGTGGCCGACGGCACCGTGGACATCGTGGCGACCGACCATGCCCCGCACACCGCCGAGGACAAGGACTGCGAATGGGATGTGGCGGCCTTCGGCATGCTCGGTCTGCCCACCGCGCTGTCGGTGGTCATCGACACGCTCGTGCGCCCCGGACTGTTGGACTGGGCCGGGGTGGCGGAACGGATGTCCGTCGCACCGGCCGCCATCGGTCGGTTGGCGGACCACGGTCGTCCGATCGCGGTCGGTGAACCGGCGAACCTCACGGTCGTGGACCCGGAAGCGCGATGGACCGTCGAGCCCGCCCGTTTCCCCGGACCGTCGCGCAACTCTCCGTACCGCGGGATGGAACTGCCCGGACAGGTGACCGCCACGTTCCTGCGCGGCACCCCCACCGTGCTGGCGGGTGCCCTGCAATGGTGACCGTGGCGCTGCCGGGAGCGGATCCCCTCTCGCAGCAGGCGGCGGTCACCGACTGGCCGGCGCGGCTGTTGCTGGTAGCTGCCACGGCACTGGTCATCGCCGGCGCGCTCCTGCTGCTGCGGCGCGGTTGGCGCAACCGGGCTCGGCGCCAGTCCCGGGTGCTGCCGGCCGTCAGCGGTTCCCTCGCGGTGGCCACCCCGGTTACGGGTAAGTACCTGGGCACTGTGCCCGCCGGGCAATTGTTGGAACGCATCGTGGCTGCCGGGGGAGTGGCCCGCTGCCAGGTCGGGGTCAGCGACGGCGGTGTGGTGATCGCCCGCGACGGGGCGGGCCCGTTGGTGATCCCGAGCCCGGCAGTGACATCGACAGCGGTCGTCCCCGGCATGGTGCAGCGCTACTACGGTCGCCACGGCGTCCTGCTCATCAACTGGCGTTGGGACGGTGACGAGGTGAGCAGCGGCATCTGGTTCGCCGACCCGGCCGATCAGACCGCAGTGGTGGACCAGGTGGAACGGATGCGGATGGAGGAAGTGTCATGACCGAACCGGCCCTCTTGGTACTCGAGGACGGACGGACCTTCGCCGGCCGGGCCTACGGCGCGCGGGGTGCGACGTTCGGGGAAGCGGTGTTCACCACCGCGATGACCGGCTACCAGGAGACCTTGACCGACCCCTCGTATCACCGGCAGGTGGTCGTGCAGACCACACCCCACATCGGCAACACCGGGATGAACGACGAGGATCCCGAATCCCGCCGCATCTGGGTAGCGGGCTATGTGGTGCGCGACCCGGCGGTCCGCGCGAGCAATTGGCGCGCCACCTCCGAGTTGGAGGACGACCTGGCCGACGCCGGGGTCGTGGGGATCGCCGACGTCGACACCCGGGCCCTGACCCGGCACCTGCGCGACCGGGGGGCGATGCGCGTCGGGGTCTTCTCTGGTGCCGCCGCACAGGCACCGGATCTGCTCGACCAGGTACTGGCCAGCCCCGGGATGGCCGGCGCCGACCTCACCGACCAGGTGACCGTCGCGGAGCCCTATGTGGTCGAACCCGACGGGGAAGCGCGGTTCACGGTCACCGCGGTGGACCTCGGGATCAAGGCCATGACCCCCCGGCGGCTCGCCGAACGGGGCATCCGGGTGATCGTCATGCCCGCGAGCACGAGCCTGTCGGACCTGCTGGCGACCGACGCCGACGGTTTCTTCCTGTCCAACGGACCGGGGGACCCGGCGACCGCCGATCACACCGTCGAAGTGGTGCGCGGGGTCCTCGAGGCCGACCGGCCACTGTTCGGTATCTGTTTCGGCAACCAGATGCTGGGCCGGGCGCTGGGCCTGGACACCTACAAACTGCGGTTCGGGCACCGGGGGATCAACCAGCCGGTCAAGGATCTGACGACGGGCAAGGTCGAGGTGACCGCCCACAACCACGGGTTCGCCGTCGCGGCCCCCACGGTCGAACCGTTCGACACCCCGTTCGGACCCGCCGAGGTGTCGCACGTCTGTCTGAACGACGACGTCGTCGAAGGACTGCGCCTGGTCTCGGGGCGTGCCTTCAGCGTGCAGTACCACCCCGAAGCCGCGGCCGGACCGCATGATGCGGCCTACTTGTTCGATCGTTTCTGCGACGTGATGGGGGGCAACTGACATGCCGCTGCGCGATGACATCCACTCGGTGCTGGTGATCGGCTCCGGCCCGATCGTGATCGGCCAGGCCTGCGAATTCGACTA
>CAZVYU010000056.1:1249-15385 GCA_964631645.1 uncultured Actinomycetes bacterium | reverse complement strand
CAGGATCTCGATGATCGGGTACGCGATGAGCGCGACCCGGGTCAGGAAGTAGCTCACCAGCCGCCGCCCCTCTGCCGGCGCCGGTGTTCCCGCCAGCGCCGGAAGCGTTCCGCCCGCTCGTCCAGACCCCAGACCGTGACCCGCCACAGGGCCTCACGCACGATCCGGTTGTCCATCTTGCTGGTGCCGAGCTGGCGCTCTTCGAAGCTGATGGGCACCTCGACGACGCGCAACCCCGACTGCACCGCCCGGAACGCCAGGTCCACCTGGAAGATGTAGCCGGCACTGCCGACCGAGTGCAGGTCCAGACGACGTAACGTCGATGCCCGGAAGGCGCGGTACCCGCCGGTGATGTCCGCCAGCGGTACCTTCAGCGCCAGGCGGGTGTAGATGTTCCCGCCCTTGGACAGGATCTCGCGACTCTTGGGCCAGTTGATGACCTCACCGCCCGGAACATAACGCGAGCCGAGCACCAGGTCGGCGGACCGGAGGGCTGCGAGCAACCGGTGCAGTTCTTCGGGACGGTGCGACCCGTCGGCGTCCATCTCGACGATCACGTCGTAGCCGTTGTCCAGGGCCCATTGGAACCCGGCCAGGTAGGCCGCCCCCAGGCCCTCCTTGCCCAGCCGGTGCATGACATGCACGTGGTCATCCGTAGCGGCGAGTCGGTCCGCGAGCGCCCCGGTCCCGTCGGGAGAGTTGTCATCCGCGATGAGGATGTGGACCTCAGGGGTCGCGGCCCGCACCCGGCCGGTGATCAGTTCGACGTTGTCGCGTTCGTTGTACGTCGGGATTATGACCAGGATGCGGCCAAGGTCGGCGAACTCGGGCATAGGGGCATCCTTCCGCACGGCAGGCCGGGACGTCATGCCCACCCATACCCGCCCGATGGTGGGCGGAAACGGCCGCGGGCTGAACCGTTATAGCGGTTCCGGCGGGCGGCGAGTTCCGAGAACGAACGCCCCCACCGCCGTCAGCAGTCCCAGCAACTCCAGCCAGCCACCCAACCGAGCTGCCGGGGAGAGGTCGGTGCTCAGCGGCAGGTCCTGGATCAGCCATCCAGCGGTGCGTTCCGGCAACTCCCCCACCGGCGTGCCGTCAGGCAGGAACATCGCCGAGATCCCGTTGGTGGCGGCCACCACGGTGGAGCGACCGTGCTCCACGGCCCGGATGTGGGCCATCGCCACCTGCTGTTCGGACTGACCACCGTCGGTGTAGGTGGCGTTGTTGGTCTGCACGGCCAGCAGATCGGCACCTGCGGTCACCGTGTCCCGCACGACCTCGTCATAGGCGACCTCGAAGCAGATGATGTCGCCGATCAGCGCCGGGCCCATCGGTAACACCCCGGGTGCCGAGCCGGCCACGAAGTCGCGCGGCACCAGGTCGAAGCGCCCGATCAGCCTCGTGAGCAACGGCCGGAACGGCACGTACTCGCCGAACGGGACGGGATGTTGTTTGACATACCGCTCCTGCGGGCCCGACACCGGGTCCCAGACGATGCCCACGTTCAACACCGTGGCGGGATCGTCCGGATTGGTGATGACAGCTCCGACGAGCACCGGCGCGTCGATCGCGCGAGCCGCAGTCGAGATGGCGGTGCGGGCGTCGGCATTGGTGTACGGGTCCAGGTCGCTGGAGTTCTCCGGCCACACCACCACGTCCGGCTGAGGCGCGTCACCACGGCTGACTGCTTGGGCCAGCGCCAGCGTCTGGGTGACGTGGTTGTCCAGGACGGCCCGCCGCTCCCCGGTGGTGGCGAAGCCCAGACCGGTGGCGGGGACATCGCCTTGGATCACAGCGACGATGGCCGAGCCCTCCGTACGGCCGACGGCCGGTACGGGGACGAAGGCGGCGATCACGGCTGCTGCCAGGACGACCGCAGCGATTCGGCGATCCCGGCGCCAGTACAGAACCGCCCACAGCGCCACTGCGCCAGCCAGGGCCACCAGGAAGGTCAGCAGCGGGACGCCGCCCCACCAGGCACTGCCGACCCACCCCGAGCTCGCCTGGCTGAAACCCAATCGTCCCCACGGCCACCCCCCCAGCGGAATCCGGTCGCGCAGCGCCTCCTGCGCCACCCAGCCGACCGCCACCCACAACGGCCATCCTCGAAGCCGGGTGACCACCGCCGTTCCCGCGCCGGCCAGCGCGAACCAGGCTCCGCTGTAGACCGTGAGAGCCGCCCATGCGTCCAGTCCGACAACCGCCAACCAGCGGATCAGGATGCCGAAGAAAACCACTCCGAAGATCAAACCCAGCCCGGCGCCCACGCGGATTCGCCGTCCTCGGCAGGCCCATGTGAACAGCGCGATCGCCACCGGCGCCAGCGGCCACCAGCCGTAGGGCGGGAACGCGACCGCCAGCAGGGCACCGGCTCCGGCGGCCAGGCCGACCGCAGCGGCCGGACGCATCACCACCGCTCGGAGCCGTGGATGAACCGACCGTCGGCCATGGTGGTCAGGCACGTGGGGAACGGCCCGTCCGGCGACAGTTCCGGCAGCAAAGGGGTGCCCGACCGGGGGTCGGTGGACCAGCCCGCGATCCGCTCGTCCGGGGTCTGGACCGCCAGCGCACTGGCATCCCAGACCGCCAGACTGGCGCGGAATCCCGGCCGTACCACTCCCGCGTCGTCGATCCCGATCGCCCGCCAGCCGCCCCGGGTGTGCGCGCTAAACGCTGCCCGGGCGGTGATCCGGGCCGCCGGGTTGGTGTGGAACATCGCGGCTGCGACCGAGTGCCACGGAGTCACTGTTGTGACCGGGGTGTCGGAACCGAAGGCCAGTGGGATCCCGCGGCGGGTGAACTCCGCGAACGGGTTCATGCCCTCGGCACGTGCGACGCCAAGCCGCCGTGCGTACATCCCCTGATCTCCCCCCCACAGGGAGTCGAACTGAGGCTGCATGCTCGCAGTGAGACCGAGTTCCGCAATGGTGTCGAGATCGGCCGCAGTGGGCATCTCGACATGCTCCAGCCGATGCCGACCCGCGCGCAGCCGGTCGACCCCCACCGCAGCCGCGGCCCGTCGGAACCCCTCGAGCACCTCGGCCAGGGCGGCGTCGCCGATCACGTGGAAACCCGCCTGAACCCCCTCGCCGACGCAGTCGACGATGTGCTCACCCGCCTGTGCCGCCGTCACGTGCTTCACACCCCGGCTGTCGGAGCCCAGGTAGGGATCGTTCAGGAACGCCGTCCGGGAGCCGATCGCGCCGTCGGCGAAGAGGTCGCCGCCGGCACCGATCGCTCCCAACCGGCGGGCCTTGGCCGCCGCCCCCAGTTCGCCCCAGTACGCGGTCACCTGCGGACCGCCGGTCATACGCAGCAACTCGCCCAGGTCGGTCTCGCTACTGATGTCCGGTCCGGCCATCTCGTGGATCGCTGCCACCCCGGCCGCTGCGAGGTGGGTGAATGCCGCTTCGTGCAGACGGCGGCGTTGGGCCGAGGTGATGCTGTCCAGGACCGCCCCGCGGGCGTCGTGATGTGCCTGCGAGCGCAGCGGACCCTCGGGATCAAAGCCCTCGGCGTGTGTCACCGCGGGCAGTCGATCCAGCAGCGCGGTCGACGCCAGTGCGGAGTGGACATCGATCCGCGTGAGGTAGACGGCCACCCCGGCGGCGGCGTCGTCGAGGGTGCGCCGGTCGGGCAGGGACGGGTCAGCCCAGGTGGTCTCATCCCAGCCGTGCCCGAGGACGATGTCGCCGGTCGGCACACTGGCGCAGAAGGCCCGCACCCGCTGCAGGAGGTCGTCGGCTCCGGTGGTGCCGGTCAGGTCGAGACCGGTGAGATTCATCCCGGTGGCGGTCACGTGAACATGGGCGTCGACGAACGCGGGCGTCACCAAGGCGCCGTCGAGATCCAGCACCCGGTCGACCCCGTCGGCCTGCGCCAGCGCGGCCCCCTCGTGACCCACCCACGCGATCCGGTCGTCCTCGACCAGGACCGCGGTCGCCCCGGGGTCGTCCGGCGTGTGGACGAAGCCGTTGCGGAACAGGGTCCTCATGGGGCAGCCAGAAGATTGCGCGAGATCACCAGCCGCTGCACCTGGTTGGTCCCTTCGACGATCTGCAACATCTTGGCCTCACGCAGGAACCGTTCGGCCGGGAAGTCCTGGGTGTAGCCAGCACCGCCCAGCACCTGAACGGCGTCGGTGGTAACCGCCATGGCATTGTCCGTGGCCACGAGTTTGGCTACAGCCGCCTCCGTCGCGTACGGCAGTCCGGCGTCGCGGCGCCGGGCGGCGGCCAGGTACAACGCCCGCCCTGACTGGACCTTGGCGGCCATGTCGGCGATCACAAAACCGAGACCTTGGAACTGGCCGATGGGACGGCCGAACTGGGTGCGGTCGCGGGCGTAGGCCACCGCAGTGTCCAGCGCCGCCTGCGCCAGCCCGACCGCACAGGCCGCAATTCCGAGCCGACCGGAGTCCAGCGCACTCATCGCGATGCCGAACCCGGCCCCCTCCTCGCCCACAAGCCGGTCCGCGGGCACGCGCGCATCGGTCAGGAGGATCTGAGCCGTGGTCGACCCGCGGGCGCCCATCTTCCGTTCCGGCGCGGCCGCAGCCAACCCGGGCGTGTCCGCGGGAGCCAGCAGACAACTCACGCCGCCGGACCCGGTGGTGCCCGGGCTGCGCACGAACAGGTTGTAGAAGTCGGCCTGACCCCCGTGGGTGATCCATGCCTTGGTCCCGTTGACGACGAAGGTGTCGCCCTCGCGCACTGCGGTCGTGGCCAATCCCGCCGCATCAGAACCGGACTGCGGCTCCGACAGGCAGTAGGCACCCAGCAGTTCACCGCCGATCAGGTCGGGTAACCACTCCTTGCGCTGCGCATCACTGCCCGCGGTGGCGACCGGAAAACACGACAGCACGTGGACGCTCACACCCATCGCCACGCTCAGCCAGGCACTGGCCAATTCCTCGACGACCTGCAAGTACACCTCGTAGCCGAGACCGCCTCCGCCGTACTCCGTCGGGTACGGCAGGCCCAGCAGTCCGGCCCGCCCGAGAGTGCGGAACGTCTCGCGCGGGAACTCCCCCGATTCCTCGTGGTTCGCTGCCACGGGGCGAAGTTCCCCGTCGGCGATGTCGCGGACCAACGCCAGCAGGTCCTCGGCGTCCCGGTCCGGCAGTTGTCGTTCGATCATCCGATGACCTGCAGGTCACGCGGCCGGTCGTTCATGAGAAGGGGCCCGTCGGGTCCGCAGACGACGATGTCCTCGATCCGGGCGCCATGGTTCCCGGCCGAGTAGATCCCCGGTTCGATGGAGAACGCGAATCCGTCCTCGAGCGGCGTGGCGTTGCCGGCCACGATGTACGGCTCCTCGTGGGTCTGCAACCCGATGCCGTGCCCGGTGCGGTGGATGAACAGATCGCCGTACCCCGCCCCGGCGATGATGTCGCGGGCGATGGCATCGATGTCCTCACAGGGAACCCCGGGGCGGACTGCTTGGACGGCCGCCCACTGCGCCCGCTGCAGCACCGCGTAGTAGTCGAGGAAAGCGGTCGGCGGTTCGCCGACGCAATAGGTTCGCGTCTCGTCGCTGCAGTACCCGGCCGCCGTGGTGCCGCCGATGTCCACGACGACGGGATCGCCGGCGGCGATGACGCGATCACTGACCTCGTGATGGGGACTGGCTCCGTTCGGTCCGGAGGCCACGATCACGAAGTCCACGCGGGCGTGTCCGGCCTCGACGATGGCCCGTTCGATGTCTGCGGCCACCTCACGTTCGGTGCGACCGGCGGTCAACCACTGCGGAACCTGCGCGTGCACCGCGTCGATCGCTGCTCCGGCCTGGCGCAGCGCCTCGATCTCCTCGACGGACTTGCGCATGCGCAGCGAACCGATCACCGGTCCGGCCAGAGCCAACCGGGCGGACAGCACCTCCGCGAACCGCAACGTCTTCTCAGCCCACATGTGATTGTCGACGGCCACGTCCGTCACCGGACCGATCATGGCCGCGGTCTTGGCAAACGGGTCCTCGGTCTCGCTCCACGGCAAGAGATCCAGCCCGAGCGGGCCGACGGCCGACGCTTCGGCGGCGGGGATCTCCAACTCCGGCACGACCAAGAACGGGTCGCCGCCGTCGCGCAGGACCAGACAGGTGAGCCGCTCCAACGGGATCGCGTCGTAGCCGGTCAGGTACGCGAGGTCCGGACCGGGCGAGACCAGCATCGCCCCCCAGCCCTGGGTCTGCATCCCGTGCTGGGCGGCGACGATACGTTGCTGCAGGTCTTCGACGGTGACCGGTGATGCCATGCGCTCACGGTATCCGGTCGGTCAGCCCCGTCCGGGGGCCGACGGCACCCTTCCGCCGATGTCGCTGAGGAACGGCGACACCGTCTTGACGAAGGCGTTGAGCGACGGCTTCGCGCTCAACGGATCGATGTGGGCGTAGGTGCGGCTCTTGTTCACCACCGTCACCGACGACCGGGGCATACCCGACTGTTTGGCGATGTCCCGCGCGCTGCGGCCGACCCGACCACTCCCCAGCGCAGCGTCGAAGGCGTACTGCGGCACGCGCACGCGCTTGCCGAACACCGATTTCACTCCCAGGACCTTCTGTGCCGGATTGGCGATGCCGTTGTTCACGGTCGACCCGTCCAAGCTCAGTCGGCGCGGGTGATACCAAGAGGTTCCGTCGACACCGTCCTTCTCGGCGAAGACTTTGGCTGCCCGGCGCGCACTGCCCAAGCCGCCGTTCTCCCAACCGCGGGGGTCACCCGAGGTCGCGAGTTGTCCGATGTGGCTCTGCACCAGGGCAAGGAACTCAGGTGACGTGCCCACATTGACGCTGTAGCCGTACTGACCGACGTTGGTCGCCGGGACCGGTGGCTTCAGCGAGTTGGGGACCAAGGGCAGACCCTGCAGCTGCGAGCGCCGGTTGGGCTGCTCCACCGCCATCGTCGAACCGAGCGCGTTGAACACCCCGGAAGCCCAAGGGAGGCCCAACTGCAGCAGGTCCAGCCACGGCGAGCCGGTGTCGATGTCCTGCCGACCGGCCCGCGCCTCGGCGGCGGTGGGCAGTTCCCGCGAACTGCCGCCTCCGTCGATGTAGACCAAACCCGACAGATCCTTGACGCCCGGTTTGCCGGCGAAGTTCCACGTGGCGTAGGCCGCGGTCATGCGGCCACCGAGGGAGTGACCACCCAGCACCACCGTGCGGCCGTTGCGGCCGGCGGCCTTGACCACCCGACGCACGTCGTGCACCGCGACGTTCATGCCCCACTGCCGGGCGAACGCGGTCTGCTCCGTGGTCTTCGGGGTGAAACGCGGCGAGATGGACGGGTTGGTCAACCAGTTCAGGTAGTAGTCCACCAACTGGGTGCCGCTCGCTTTGCCGGCGACGTACTTGTTAAGCACCGAATTGTCCTCGAGCAGGTTCTCCCGGCGCTCGATGGACCAGACCTGCCACCCGGGGGTGCGGGCCAGGATCGCGCGCGCCACCAGTCGGAAGTTCGACGCCCCCGCCGAGGTGCCCGGGATCAGCACGAGCACGTTGTCCGCGGACGCCGGTCCCTGCTTGAGGACCCGCACCTTGTCGTACTTCTTCGGGGTCCCCGGCGCGTCGTAACCCGGCAGGGTCGTCCAGCGGTCGGCGGCCGTTGCGGGACCCAACGTGGCGACGGACAGCGCGGCGGCGACAGCGGGGATGAGGCAGGCGGTCAGGCGGCGGATCATGGCGTCATTATCCGCACAACATGAGCAGATCCGCACGACACCGCCGGATCCGCCCGACACCGGATCTGCCGGACGCAGGGCGACGGCATGATGGTCCGGTGAGCCAACTGCTGCTGCTGGACAGCGCCTCCATGTACTTCCGCGCCTTCTTCGGGGTGCCGGACCGCTTTCACTCCGCCGACGGCACCCCGGTCAACGCGGTCCGCGGATTCGCTGACGCGGTCGCCCGGTCGATCTCGCTCCTGCGCCCCGACGCCGTCGTGGCCTGCTGGGACGACGATTGGCGTCCCGCCTTCCGGGTCGAGCGAGTCCCTTCGTACAAGGCCCATCGGGTGGCGTCGGGGTCCGCCGACACCGCGCCGGCCGGTGCGGAAGAGGAAATCCCGGATCTCCTGGCGGTGCAGGAGCCGATCATCGCGGCGCTTCTTGAGTCCGTGGGGATCGCCAGGGTCGGGGTACCCGGGTTCGAAGCCGACGACGTCATCGCCCAGTTCTGCCGGGACCACTCGGCCGGTCCGGTCGACATCGTCAGCGGCGATCGGGACTTGTTCCAACTCGTGGATGACGAGCGACAGGTGCGCGTGATCTACACGGCCAAAGGTATGAACAACCTGCAGTACGCCACCGACGAGTGGCTGATGGACAAGTACGGCGTGACCGGGTCCCAGTACGCCGATCTGGCGCTGTTGCGCGGCGACGCCAGTGACGGTCTGCCGGGGGTGGCCGGTATCGGCGAGAAGACGGCCGCATCGCTCCTGTCCCAGTTCGGCGATCTCGACACGGTCATGTCCGCCGCCGAAGCGGACGATCCTGGGATAGCGGCGGGGGTGAAGCGGAAGCTGCTCGGCGCCGGCGACTACATCGAAGCAGCCGGACCGGTGGTGCGCCTGAACCACCCGGTACCCGTGCCGCCGGTCGACCCGACCCTGCCGCGTCGACCGGCGCACCCGGCCGCGCTGGTGGAACTGGTCGACACCTACGAACTGGAGACGCCGGTGAACCGACTGCTCAACGCACTGGCCGGGTGACGAGGTGAGCTACTCCCGCACCGACGAGTAGGCCACGACCCCGCGGTCGACAAGGTCGGCGGCCAGGCGTGCCTGGGTAGCGAGGTCCCGGTCGCCGGCCGCCGCGATGACCTGACCGAGCAGGTCGATCACCTGCTTGCTCCAACGTACGAAGTCGCCGGCGGTGAGATCCGCTTCCCACAGCACCGACTCCAGGGGGCGCCCCTGCGCCCAGCGCATCATGGGCCAGGCCAGCCCCAGGTCCGGTTCGGGCAGGGTACGCACCCCGTACTGCTCCTCCAGAGCGGCCAGCCGCTCCCAGGTCCGCAACAACGTGTCGATCGCGTCCCCCGCGGCACCGCCGGGCAGTCGGACCGGAGACCCGTCGTCCTTGCCCCGGGACTCGTACACCAGCACCGCGCAGACGCTCGCCAGGTCGACCGCGGACAGGTTGTCCCACGCCCCGGACCGTAGTGACTCGGCCACGACGAGGTCGGTGTCACCGTAGATCCGCGCGAGGGTCCGACCGGCTGCCGTGACCGTGTCGCCGCCGTCGGTCAGGTATCCCAGTGCCTCCAGCAGGGCGCAGATCCGGTCGAACTGCCGTGCGATGGTGGCGGTCCGGGAGTCGACCCGGCGCTTCAGACCGTCGTTGCGCCGCCGCAGCTTGTGATACCGCTCGCCCCAGCGCGCATGGTCCTCGCGCTCGTCACATCCGTGGCAGGGATGTCGGCGCAGTTCCAGCCGCAGGTGATCGATCCGATCGTCGACGCCGGTCGGCGAACGTCGGTGGCGTTTGTCGTCGGGCAGATCGCGAGCCACATCGCGCAGGCGGTCGGCCAGTTGTTTCCGCGCACTCGTCGAGCGGGGGTGGAAGTCCTTGCCCACGGTGATCCGGGCCAGCGCCTCGACCCCGTGCGGGAAGTCCGCCAAGCTCAGCCGCCGGACCCGCTTGTCCAGATCCACCGCGACCAGGCGCGGGTCCCCCGATGCCGTCGGGTCGGCCGGCTCCACCACCACGGCGGGACCCGAACGGCGCCCCCGCGCCAGCCGGATCACGTCACCGCGCTGCAAGGCCTTCAACGAGTCGGCCGCCTGTTCACGTCGTTCCGCCCGAGCCCGCCGTTCGCCGTCACGCTCCATGGTGCGCAGTTCATCGCGCAGGGCCGCGTACTCGCCGAAGTCCCCCAGGTGGCATTCCATCGCCTCGCGGTACCCGGCCAGGGCTTCTTCGTTGCGCCGCACCTCGGCGGCCAGATTCACGATCGACGCGTCGGCCTGGTACTGGGCGAACGAACTCTCCAGCAGCGCAGTCGCGCGCTCCCGACCGGTGGTGGCCACCAGATTGACCGCCATGTTGTACGACGGCCGGAAACTGGAGCGCAGCGGGTACGTGCGGGTGCTGGCCAGCCCGGCCAACTCTCTCGGGTCGAGCCCGCCATGCCAGACCACCACCGCGTGACCCTCGACGTCGATGCCCCGGCGCCCGGCCCGTCCGGTCAGCTGGGTGTACTCCCCGGGGGTGAGATCGACGTGGTTCTCGCCGTTCCACTTGACCAGCTTCTCCAGCACCACGCTGCGGGCGGGCATGTTGATCCCCAGGGCCAGAGTCTCGGTAGCGAACACCATGCGCACCAGGCCCCGCTGGAACAGCGTCTCGACGACCTCTTTGAACAGCGGCACCTGCCCGGCGTGGTGGGCCGCGACGCCTCGTTCGAGGGCGTACAACCAGTCGTCGTAGCCAAGGGCGGCGAGGTCCCGCGGATCGATCCGGGCGCACGCGGACTCCGCGAAGTCACGGATCTCGGCGCGTTCTGCCTCGGACGTGAGCCGGATCCCCGCCTGCAGGCATTGGTCCACGGCCGCGTCACATCCAGCCCGGCTGAAGATGAAGCTGATCGCGGGCAACAGGTTGGCCTGGTCCAGCCGCCGCACCAGGGACGGGCGGGAGACCCGTTCGCTGCCTCGGTACCGACGGCCACCGCGCGGCGGGCGACCCCGTCCCCGTTGCATCCGCTCCTGCCGCGCCTCGTCCTGCGCCCGATGTAACAACTCCGGGTTCACCTGACGCTGGTCGTCGTCCACGAACAGGTCGTGCAGGTGCTGCCCGACCAGGACGTGCTGCCACAGCGGCACCGGACGGTACTCCTCGACGATCACGTCCGTGGGGCCGCGGACGGTGCCCAACCAATGGCCGAATTCCTCAGCGTTGCTCACAGTGGCGGACAACGCCGTGATCGTCACACTGTCCGGAAGGTGGATCAGTACTTCCTCCCACACCGCACCGCGCGATCGGTCGGCCAGGTAGTGGACCTCGTCCATGACGACATGGGCCAGGTCGGGCAGCGACGCGGACTGCGCGTAGATCATGTTGCGCAGCACCTCGGTAGTCATCACCACGATGGGCGCATCGGCGTTGATGCTGTTGTCACCGGTGAGCAGACCGACCCGCTCGGCGCCGTAGCGTTCGACGAGATCGTGGTACTTCTGGTTCGACAGGGCCTTGATCGGAGTGGTGTAGAAACACCGGCGTCCGGCCTCGAGTGCCAGGTGGACGGCGAACTCGCCCACGATCGTCTTGCCGGCACCGGTGGGGGCTGCCACCAGGACCCCCCGGCCTTCGCTCAGCGCCTGGCAGGCGGCGATCTGGAAGGGGTCGAGGGGGAAGTCGTAGTGCTGTTCGAAGGACCCGAGGTCACGTCGTTCGCGGGTCCGGCGCCGGGAAGCGGCGTAGCGTTCCGCCGGACTGCTCATGACAGCGAGCCTAGAGCCTCCGGGGGGGGTCAGAGCCCCAGCCTGCTGTCCGACGGAACGATTACCTTGAGGGCACCCGGCTGGACGGTGACCTCGGCCGGGAGCGGGCCGATCCGCTCCCCGTCGGCGTAGGCGATCTGATCAGGCGCTTCCAGGGTGATGGTGGTCCCGTTCAGTTGGGTGACGGACGGGTGGGTCACGTGGGTCCCCTTGTAGACCTTCGGGAAAGTCCGGAGGAACTCGAACTTGCTCACCTGATGCAGCCACGTGAGGGTCAGTTCCCCGTCGTCCGGCTCGGCCCCGGCGCACACGTTCATGCCACCGCCGTAGGAGGTGCCGTTGCCCACTGCCACCAACATGCCCTTGTCGCGGTGAACCTGCCCATCGACGGTGACGGTGTAGGGCACGGCCGAGAACGTGCGCAGTTCGGCCAGGATGCCCACCAGGTAGCGGGCCTCACCCTTGGGCCACGTCATCACGTTGGCCCGTTCGTTGACGCAGGAGTCGAATCCGCTGGACAGCACCCCGAGGAAGTAGCGTTCGCTGCCGTCAGCGGTCACCACGTGCCCCAGGTCGATCGAGCGGACGGTGAAGTCGGCGATCACATCGACACACTTCTCCAGGTCATCCAATGGCAGCCCCAGCAGTCGGGCGTTGTCGTTGCCCGTCCCCAGGGGGATGACGGCCAGGGGGGTCTCGGTCCCCGCGACCGCCTGCACCGCAAGATTGATGGTGCCGTCGCCGCCGGCGGCGACAATGGCATCGACCCCGTCGGCCACGGCCTTGCGAGCCATGGCCAGCGCCTCGTCCGCAGAGCCCGCCACCAGGAGTGCCGCGTCGATCCCCCGGCGGTGCAGCAGGGTCCCCAGTTCGGGGGCGGACTTGCCGCCCTTGCCCTTGCCCGAGGTGGGGTTGACGATCACGCCGACGGTTGGAGCCATGACGGAAGGGTAGGTGCTGCGCGCCCCGCAGTTCGGCACCGGGTGACAATCAGTCGATTGGTGTCACATCATCGAGCGGCGAGATCTGATCGTCTGCCAGCTCATTGGCGGCCGCCGTGCGCCCCTTGCGCCGATCGTTGAGCCAGGCGATGAGCATCACGATCGTGATGAGCACCATGATCGGCACGGCGAGCATGGTCATGGTGAAGGGGTTGCCATCAGGGGTGGCCACTGCGGCGAAGAAAAAGGTCCCCAGCAGAATCCACCGCCAGGCGTTGATGAGCGTCTTGGCGGGCAGGACCCCGGCCAGGTTCAGCAGCAGCGCGAAAAGCGGCAGCAGGAAGCCGATCCCGAACATGATGACCGTGTTCAGGAAGAAGCTCACGTACCGGTCGACATCAACGATGTTGCTGACGTTCTGCGGCGTGAACCCCAGCAGGAAACCCAGTGCGTTGGGCATGAACAGATAGGCCAACGTGGCGCCCGCCAGGAACAGGGGCGTGGCGGTCAGGATGACGATGAGCGACCAGCGCCGCTCGTTGTGGTGCAGGCCCGGGGTGATGAAGCGCCAGACCTGATACAGCCAGATCGGCGACGAAACCAGCAGCCCGGCCACCAGGCTGACCTGCAATTGCAGGACGAACGGGTCGACCACGCCGGTCAAGGCCAACTGGACGTTCTGGCCGTTGGCGCGGGCCTCGTCGATGATGTCGACGAATGGCTGATCGATGAACGAGAAGATCTGGGCGTAGAAGAACCAGGCAACGACGCTTCCGACAGCGATGGCCAGGACTGCCTTGAACAGCCGGTTGCGCAGCTCGGCCAGGTGATCGGCCAACGGCATCGTTCCGTCCGGTGCCGCCGGGGGCGTCCGCCGCTGCATGGTGGGGGTCAGTTGCGCGGGGTGCCGTCGGCGGCATCAGCCGACGCAGTGGGTTCGACCGGGGTCGCCACGGGCGGCGCGACGGGCGCGGCCGGCGGGGGCGCCACGGGCGGGGAGGCCGGTAGAGCGGCCTGCGCCTGAGTGTCCTGAGGCTTGACGGCCTGATCGTCAGCGGTCTCGTCGTCGCGCAGGCCCTTGGTCTCGGACTTGAGGATCCGAGCGGAACGGCCCAGGCTGCGGGCCATGTCCGGCAGCCGTTTGGCGCCGAACAAGAGCAGGATCAGGACCAGGATGATGATCCACTCGGCTCCCTGGGGAAAGCGCATGTTCCGTTCCTTCCACGGCTAGGACAGTTCAGCCTAAACCCTCGTGGAGCGGGAGGTCGACAAGCGAGCCATGGGGCGCGGCCGTCAGCGGTCGGCGGTGGCTTCGGCGGTGAGGACTTCCACCAGGGTGTCCGTGACGCCCAGGGTGAGGCCGAAGTCGATGAGGTCGTCGGGGCCGATCGGCGGTCCGAAGTGCAGTTCCAACGCTTCGGCCGGCACGTGAACCCGCTCGACCGTCACGCCGGCACCGCGGAGCAGCGTGACGACTTCATCGTCGGCGCTCTTGGTGACCTCGTCTTCGCAGTTGGGGCACTGGAACGCATACGTGGCCCAGCCCGCCGCAGGGGCGACGACGACGTGGATGTCGCGCGGCTTCAGGTCAACGTCACCACACATCGGGCAAGTGGCCTTGATCGTTGTCATTGCCATTGCCTCCTTCGAATCAGCCGTTTGTAGTGGCCTCATCGGAAGCATTGCCAGGTTCCTTGAGGAATGCCTGTTGGCCCCTGCCGGGTTAGTCCGTTCGGTGCGGACACGGTCGGGCAGACC
>CAZVYU010000056.1:0-1149 GCA_964631645.1 uncultured Actinomycetes bacterium | reverse complement strand
GCGGCCACTCCGTTGCCGACACACAGATCCTTGGCGACCAACTCCTTGGGCGGCTTGGCATCGGTGGCGATCTGGAGATCGGGCGCCTCGGTCGCCTGTTGCACCGCCGTCACGCCGTCCACCGTCTCGTCGAAGTCGCACGCCTCGGGCGGCGCCGACGTCGCGGTCTCCGCCTTGTTGGTCTCGGACGAACAGCCGGTGACCACCAGGGCGGCAGCGGCGATGGGGACAAACAACTTCCAGGTACGCATGACTCGGAACCTTACCCAACCGCGAGGTCTTTGCCGGGCAGGCGCGTCACATCCCCTCGATCAACCGCTCGACCCGCTCGTCGACGGCCCGGAACGGGTCCTTGCACAGCACGGTCCGTTGCGCCTGATCGTTGAGTTTCAGGTGTACCCAGTCGACCGTGTAGTCGCGGCGCCGCTCCTGCGCTCGCCGGATGAAGTCGCCCCGCAGCTTGGCCCGCGTCGACTGCGGGGGAACTGACTTCGCCTCGAAGACCTCGAGATCGGAGCCCACTCGGGCCACCAGCCCCTTTGCCGCCATCCGGTAGTACAGCCCGCGGTCCCGCGAGATGTCGTGATACGCCAGATCCAGCATCGCCAGTTGCGGGCTCGACAGACCCACACCGTTGCGGGACATGTAGCGCTCGAGCAGATTCCACTTGATCATCCAGTCGATCTCGCCCCGAACGAGCGAGTAGTCCTGGGTCTCGACCGCCGTCAGAGTCCGGCGCCACAAGTCCAGCGACCGGGCATACACCGCGACGTCGGCCAGGCCGGAACGTTGGGCATACTGTTCGGCCCGGGTGTAGTACTCCCACTGGATGTCCAGCGCGGACAGTTCCCGCCCGTTGGCGAGCCGCACGGTGGACTTGCCGGTGATGTCGTGGCTGATCTCGCGGATGGCGCGGATGGGATTCTCGAGGGTCATGTCGCGGACGCTGCCGCCTTCCTCGAGCAGCCGCAGCACGAGGTCGGTCGAGGCCACCTTGAGCATGGTCGTGGTCTCGCTCATGTTGGAGTCCCCGACGATGATGTGCAGGCGCCGGAACCGTTCGGCGTCGGCGTGCGGTTCATCGCGAGTGTTGATGATCGGGCGCGACCGGGTGGTGGCGCTGGAGATCCCCTCCCACACGTGTTCGGC
>CAZVYU010000055.1:0-15543 GCA_964631645.1 uncultured Actinomycetes bacterium | reverse complement strand
GAGCTACTTCCTGACCCGGGTCGCGCTCATCGCGTACCCGATCATCGAGATCCTGTTGCTCTTCTGGGTCGGCCGGACAATCGGTTGGGGCTGGACTCTCCTGCTTCTGGCCGCCGGGCTGGGGATCGGGTTGCTGCTCATGCGGGCCGCAGGCATCACCGCGTTCCGGGCGGTCGCCGGTCCCGCTCAGCGCAACCAGCCCTACGTCGAGATCGACGAGACCACAGGTGTCGCTCAGACCATCCATCCGCAGGCCGAGGTCACTCAGGAGGACATCGACCGTGCCGGAGCAGAACTTCGGCAGTCCGGGTGGCTCTTCGTCTCAGGCGTCCTGTTTGCCGTCCCCGGCTTCCTCTCCGACGTGTTCGGCGCCATCCTCCTGCTGCCTCCGACCCGGCGCCTGCTGGCGGCCCGTGGTCCGAGGCGCTCCGGACCCGCTATCGTCGTGGTCGGGGAAACGATAGTGACCGAGGAACCGGTGCCACCTTCGTCAGGACCACCGATCATCCGGGGCGAGATCCTTCCGCCGAACGAGTGACGCGGGGACGTGAGGCAGGTCACATTAGGGCTACGGGAGCCCCATTCCGGTTTCCGGCGGGGAACCGGGGGAACACAAACCACGTCGCAGATGTTGGAACAGTCCTGGGGAGTTTCCCGGGGGCGAACGAGGAGGGCGAGTCATGGCAGACGGCGCATTGCGGGGAACCCGGCTCGGGGCACTGAGCTACGAGACCGACGAGAACGTCCGGCTCGCCGACCGGCAGACAGTCGCCTACGACTGCACCTGCGGTACCACCATCGAACTACCGTTCAGCCTCGAGGCCGAGATTCCGGCCATCTGGGAATGCCGCTGCGGCGCCGAGGCCCTGCTGCGTGGCGGCGAGTGGCCCGAGAAGAAGGCCCAGAAGCCCCAGCGCACCCACTGGGACATGTTGCTGGAGCGGCGCTCGATCGCCGAACTCGAGGAACTCCTCGCGGAGTCGCTGGAGACCCTGCGGTCCGGCGTGGACGACTTCCACGCCTCCGCCAAGTGACCCTCTGATTCACTCCTGCCACAGGCCCCGTTGCCGCAGCACCTGCCGCAGCAACGTGGGCCTGTCGGTCATCAGGCCATCGACGCCGACGTCGATCAACTCTTCCATCTGCGCTGCGCTGTCGATCGTCCATACGTGAACCTGCCAGCCGATCCCATGGGCCAGCGCCAGTAGGCGCGGCTCGACGATGGTCCGACCTCCCGCGCTGGGAGGCACCTGCACACATCGCGCCGGAGGGGGCCGATAACGACCTCCGCGGCCCCGGGCGGCCAGCCACAGTCGGAACACCTCTTGCGGCGACAAGGACGTCGCCAGCCGAGGTCCGCCGAGACGGCGGGCCCGGGTCAGCCGCTCCTGGCTGAACGCGCCGATCACGATCCGGTCCCACGCGTTCATCCGGCGCACCACCGTCACGAACGGGTCGATGGCATTGGGTTCCTTCAGATCCAGGTTGAACCGGGTGTCGGGGAACTCCTCGAGTAGGTCCGTCAACTGCATGATCGGTTGCCGGCCGTGGATCCGGGCGGACCGCACGTGGCGCCAGGGCAGATCCGAGATCGTGCCCCGGATCGAGGTGGTGCGATCCAGCGACGAATCGTGGAAGATCACCGGCACGCCGTCGGAGGTGGCACGGACGTCGGTCTCCAGGTAGCGATAACCGAGATCGACGGCACGGCGGAAGGCCATCCTGGTGTTCTCCGGGGCTTCCCAGGCGCCGCCTCGGTGGGCGATCGCCTCGAAGGCGGCGAACGGCCGCTGCATCGACCGGCGAGTCATGGTCGGCTCCTCGTTCAATGGCTGGACAACCGAACCCTGTCATGTCGTGATCAGGCCTGTCCCGGTGCACCCCGGTCCGGGAGGCTCAACTGGCAGCCGGGACCGGGATCGTCTGATCCTGCCACTCCTGGTAGATGCCGTTGCTCCACAACACATCCCCGGGGGTGGTGTCGAGCAGCAGTCCGTAGTAGCTGGCGTCGTTGACGTCCGCTGGGTTCTGGGGTGGTTGGCACCACGGCGACACGACGCCTGGATCGGGGAGCGGGTCCGGACTCCACAGGGTGCCGCCCCCTGGGCAGGACTTGGTAGTGACCACATTCTTGTTCAGGGTGAGGTACGTCGTTCCATACGTCCCGAACACGCCGGCGTAGGGCAGCCAGCTGGATCCTTGTCCGGGGTAGCACTGGTAGATGGACCCCGATCCCACCGGGATGGTGGGCGGCTGCGCCGAGTCGTCGAAGCAGGACCCGGCGCCATACGGTTCCGGGCAGTTGTATTCGCTCTCGCACACGGTTTCGAATCCGATTCGCTGGACGTCCGTCACCAAGTATGTGTAGCTCATGTACAGCCAGTCCCCGGGTCCGTAGAAGCCCACCGACGAAAGCGCGCCGTTGATCGAACCGGCTTTCGAGGCAGCAAGCGCGTGGTCGGTGAGCGTCGTCAGCTGTGACTCATCACCAAAGGTGAAGGTGTCGGTCGCCGTGCTGACCACCGGCACGGCGGTGCCGGGGGTGGCCAGGGGGGAGTCCTGCAGGGCCACGTATTGCGGCGACACCTCTCCGTTGTCGATCGGGGAGTACGGGTACCACGGGTTCCCGCCGTCGTACCAACTCGCGGCGGTGACATCGACGGCGGCCGACCACCAGACGGGGACCTGGGCGTCGCCGTCAGCGTTGTAGGTATCCAGCAACGTTTCGGCGGGCAACACGCCGCGCGGACCCAGGTTCTGGGCGATGTAGGCCTCGAGCGACGACTCGAAAAGAGCAGTCACCGTTGTGGCGCAAGGACCCGTCATCGAGAGCGGTTGGTTCTCGGGGTCGGTGAACTGGGTGGGCAGTGGGGTGTTCGGGCAGGTCACCTGCTGCCCTGTCCATGCGAACGAGAACGTCTGCCAGGCCAAAGCGGCCTGGTAGGCGGCGGCCTGCATCCCGACGAACGACGACAACAGTTGGTTCAGCGAGTTCTGGGCGTCGCCGGTGATCAACTGGGTCCCACCGTTGGACAGCCCCGTCTGGTAGGTGGGGGCTACCAAGTCGTCGACCGGGTAGAGCGGACCGTAACCGGTGAGTGACTGGAAGATCAGGGATGCCCAGGCCCCGGTCGCGGTCGGGCCGACGAAGTTCCCGGTGTTGCCCCCTGCGTCCTGGCACGCCGCGTACGGCGTCTGGGTGAAGGAGTACCCCTCGTAGGGGTCGGGGACCGCGGCGGAGGACAGGTAGGCCGCCCCACAGATCTGCACGATCGTGCTGTCGGCGGGGAGCACGGACAACGGTTGCACCTCGACTGCGGGATCGGACAACTCCAATAGATCCATGAGCCACGCGTCGTACACCCCTTCCAGCTGCGGCAGACCACTGGCGTTGTAGGCGTCGGTCTGGGCCTGCTGAGCGAGCATCGTGAGGATCTCGGTCATCTGCGCTTCCATGTTGGTGAGTTGTTCGTTCATCTCGTTGAGCAAGCTCAGGATCTGGGCGATGTTCTGGTTCGTGCCGCAACCGGTGAGGCTGGCGATCACTGGCACGCCACCACCCGCTTTGCAGATTCCGGCCTTGACCCCGGATCCGACCAGTGACACCGCCGTGTTCTTCAGTACGACCAGCAGGCAGGCGGTGACTCCCTCACAGGCCGGTGTCACACCCAGTTTGTGGTGTCGGCCTTTGCTGTCCCATCCAATGGGGGTATTGCCCCGGTAGCGCCGCGGTTCGAACGTGCGGTGAGCGTGGCGTGACGAGGCCTTGGTGCCCCAGCGCTTCAGCGCCTGATTGAACCCGCCACGCTGGGCCTGCACGAACGCCCGCCCGGGATCGTAGACCTGAGAGGTCGTCCGGGCGGCCAGCCCGAGGGAGAACCGGTGGCGGGGACGATGAAGGCCGAGGAGACGGGCAGTCCGCCGAGTGGACTGGCGAGTCATCCGCTTCGGGTGGCGCCGCAGCTGCCGCGGGGACTGGGTGGTGAGGTTGTAGGCGGCGATGGTGCTGGCCTGGTTGACCACTTCACCGCGCTCGCGGGCCCAGCCGATCGAACGAAGGACCCGGTTGCGCAGTCGACGGTGGCCGAACTTCCCGCCTCGCACCTCGACCTGGAAGAACTCGGGGAGATTCCGGACCCGCACGTGGAACACACCGGTCCGACCGGTTCGTCGAACGGGCCCACGCACGGTCAATGGGCGGCCGGTGAGGGTGTGCACACTCACGCGTCCCTTTCGGACCGGCTTGTTGTTGAGATCGGCGATCCCCATGACATGACCCCACCGTGGCCGTGCGGCTGTGGTGATCACCTCTGTCGAGTCTGGTGCCGCGGTCGATAGTGCTGCCGCGCCATCATCGACGGACCGCTCGACACCGGATGCCGGTCCCGGGTTCATTGCCGTGGTCACCAGGACCGCCACCGATACGCCGACGACAATGCGCGAGATCATGACGTCACCTCTCATCGACTCCTCTCATCGTCGACCGCCGACCACGGGTGACTCCCTGCGAGTGACCGAGAGGGGTACAACAGCGACGAGACTCGGGACTTTGGTCCCGGTGGGCGGGATCGAGCAATGCGTCGGCCGCACCGGCACACAACCGTCGAGGCGTGAGACGCTGAAGGGGTGTTCGACCCCGATAGCCCGGACCTGTTGCCGGAATCCACCAGTGACGACGACGCCATGATCGAGCCGCGTCCCGACGACTGGTACGCCGAGGAACGACCACCGCATCATGGCTGATCTTCCCGCTGCGTTCGACCTGACCGGCCGCGTGGCGCTGGTCACCGGGGCAGGATCTGCCAGCGGCATCGGCTTCGCGTGTGCGGGTCTGATGGCGGAGCTCGGAGCCACGGTGGCGGTCGCATCGACGACCGACCGGATCGCCGACCGGGTGCGTGAGTTGGAGCAGCGCGGACTGACCGCGTCGGGGCATCGAGCGGATCTCACGGTGGACGGTCAGGCTGAGTCGCTGGTCGACGAGGTGCTCACCCGTCACGGCCGGCTGGACATCCTGGTGAACAACGCGGGCATGGTGAGTGTGACCGGGGGATTCGAGTCAGGAGTGTTCGCGGACCTGTCGCTTGAGACGTGGCATGCCGGGCTGGCGCGGAATCTCGACACGGCGTTCCTGGCCACCCGTTCGGCGGTTCCGCACCTGCCGGCGGGAGGCCGGATCGTCAACGTGGCCAGCGTGACCGGACCGGTGATGGCGATGCGGGACGAACCGGTCTATGCGGCGGCGAAGGCCGCCATGGTCGGACTGACCCGCTCGTTGGCGCTCGACCTGGGTCCGAAATCGATCACGGCCAACGCCGTGGCCCCGGGATGGATCGAGACCGGTTCGCAGACCGAGAACGAAGCCCGCCAGGCGGCGGCCACTCCCTTGGGCCGCAGCGCTTCTCCGGGCGAGGTGGCGGCTGTGGTCGCCTGGCTGAGCAGCCCGGGCGCCTCCTACGTCACCGGCCAGTGTGTCGTCGTCGACGGCGGTAACTCCATCGCCGAAGAACGCCTGTGACAAGGGACGGAGGCCGACGTGGGTGAACTCATCGCCGAACTGCTGCCGTTCGCGGTCGGCGTCTTCGCGTCGCCGTTGCCGGTGATCGTGGCGATCTTGCTGCTGTTCACCCCCCGACCAACAGTCACGTCCGTCTCCTACATCGCCACCTGGATCGCCGGGGTGGCGGGGGTGACCGCTGTCATCGCTGTCCTGGCCGGGGCCTTCGAAGGTCAGGGCTATCCGCCGCAGTGGGTCACCTGGGTTCGGGTGGCGGTGGGCTCCCTCTTGGTCGCGGCTGCGGTGAAGCAGTGGATCAACCGAGCGACCAAGGCGCCCCCGGCGTGGCTTGAATCGATCATGGAGGCCGGACCCGGCCAAGCGTCGCGATACGGACTGCTCATGTCCGCCGCGAACCCGAAGGAACTGTTCATGGCGCTACCCGCGGGTTTGGCTGTCGGTTCCAGCGGGGTCGGCGTCGGAGCGGCAGCGGGTGCCATCGCTGTGTTCGTGCTGGTGGGCGGGCTCAGCGTCATCCTTCCGCTGGCAGTGATGATCCTGGGCGGCGATCGAGCCCTGGACCGACTGGGTAGTGCTCGCGTGTTCCTGCAGAAGCACAACGCGGCGGTGACCGCGGTGGTCCTGGGCGTCCTGGGACTGTGGTTGCTGGTCGGGGGATTGCTCAAACTGTTCGCTTGACGCTCGCTTCGGCTCCCCGCCAGCATCTGCGGGGTGAGTGCCGCCGGAGGCGGTGTATCGAAGCCGCTCAGGTCGGCCTGGTGTTGGGGAAGGGTGCGGGTCGGAGGACGGCCTTGGCTTCGATACGGCGCTGCGCGCCTACTCACCCCGCGGCCGTTGATGCTGCGCCTACTCACCCCGCGGCCGTTGATGCTGCGCCTACTCACCCCGCGGCCGCTGGGGCTCTAGCCGGGGATCGTCGCCAGCCGGTCGGCCTCCGCCCGGATCGGCGCTACCCACTGGTCTCCTCGCAGTGTCGCCGGGCTCAAGGCAACCGTCCCGACAGCGAAGCGGTTGGCCCCGGCATCGGCGAATTCAACGACGTGTTCCGGGCCGCGGATGCCGCCGCCGCCGATGATGCCCACGTCGTTACCCAGCGACTGCCGCAGCCAGGTCACGGCGCGCACGGCCAATGGACGCAGGGGCGCTCCGGACATACCGCCGCCGTTGACCGGCAGGGTGTTCGTCGCGTGGAACCAGCGCACCCCTTGGGCCGCAGCGGATTCGGCCATAAGTTCCAGGCGCACCGGCGGCACCTTGAGGATGACCGGAACGCCAGTGCTGACCGCGTCGGCGAACAGATGGTCGGGCCAACTGAGCTCGCCCACGTTGGGACAGCTGATGTTCAACTCCACTGCCAGGGGTCGCAGCTGATGGATCCGGTCGAGCAGGAGCGCCCACTCCGCGTCATCGAAGCCATGCACCGAGACCACACACTCGGCCAACGGCCGCCCGTGCGGCGCGCGCTTCAAGACGGACTCGATGCCCGGGTTCCGCAGTCCGATCCGGTTCACCCACGCCTGCAGACGGCGGTAGTAGCGCATGGTCAACAACGCTCGTCCCGCAGCCGCCGGCCGGCCGCCGCGGCGCAGCGCCGTGAAGGTACCGAGGGTCGGTGTGGTGCCGGGGGGTTGCAGGTAGTTCCCGAACGGAGCCGAGATGAGGAGCGGCGCGAACTGCGGGTCGCTCACCACAGCACGTCCTGATCCTCGACGACGCCGGGCAAGGCGTCCACGACCACCGTCTCCCCACCGATGTGCATGGTGCCCGAGAAGTGGCCGACGGGCTGGACGTAGCGGCTGCGCACCGCACCGAGGTTCAGGTTCTCGCAGTGTTCTGCCAACGGCGTGAACAGCAGATCGACGGCCCCATCGGGCGTGGTCACCTGCCAGGGATGGGAGGTGTCGCCGGAGTCGAAGAGGATGCGTGCCGCCGGATCGAGGCTGTGGGGGTGGCCGTTCAGCCAGCACACGTTCTCGTGGGCGTTGTCGCCGATCCCGCTGAACCCGCTGACGAGGTTCAGCCCGATAGGTCGGCCGTCGGCAAGGACCCCGGTCATGAAGGCCCAGCGCCAGGCCGTGTGGCGGGGGAGGAACCCGTTGGTGTAGTCGAACCCGCCGTAGCCGCTGGACAGGTCGTACTCGGTGATGTGTCCGCCGCGGCGCAACGTCACCTGTCCGCGAGCGGGAAGACCGGCATTCTTCGCGGTGGCGGTGACCATCGGTGGATCCTGATCGATCTCGGAGATCGCTGTGATCCCCGAGTGGACGTCGGTGGCCAATCGCAAATCCAACTCGATCCACGGGTCGCTGTACAGCGGGACGAAGGGGATCTTGTGCAGTTGGGCGCGGTAGTGGAGTTCCACGTCGTCACCGCGTGCGGTGATCAGGGTTCCGGGTACCGCATAGTGACTGCCGTGGCCGTTCAGAGGGCTGTCATTCACCCCGGTCAGGGGGCCGGCGCCGCCCGGTCGGCTCGCGTCGGCCAGGACCTCGCCGGTGGCCCGGTCGGTGATCATGAGGAAGCCGGTCCCGGTCGGTCCCGCGTCCACAATGGCTGAGATCAGGATGATGTCGTCGGTGGCCGCGAACAGGTACAGCCACCGTTTGTGCCGCAGGAACCGCTGCAGCGCATTGCGCGACCATGGCTCAGCAAGTTGGCTGTAGTCGACTTCGACGGGGATCCCGCTGAACACCCCGAACTCCGGCGTGCCGTCGGGCATCAGGATGCTGGGAGCCATCGGCGGTGGGACTGATCGGGTCATGGGCACGGCCACAGGACCACGGTACCCTCGGGACCAACCAGGGAGGGACCATGCGACTTCACCGACGCCGTGCACCGAACCCGTACGACTATCTGCCCGAGGTCCCGTCGTTCGACCTGACGAGCACCAACATCACCCACGAATCGCGACTGCATCTGCCGCAGGTCCACCCCAGTGCCGGCGGGGACAACGTCTCTCCGCAGCTGTCGTGGTCCGGTTTCCCGGCAGAGACCCGTTCGTTCGCAGTGACGGTCTACGACCCCGATGCCCCGACGGCCTGTGGTTGGTGGCACTGGCAGGTCGTGGACATCCCCGCGGATGTGACGGAGTTGCCCGAGGGAGCCGGAGCGCCAGACGGTCCCGGGATGCCCTCGGCGGCGGTCCAGATGCGGAACGACTACGGCGACCCGGGTTTTGGGGGAGCGGGGCCACCGCCGAGCGACGCGGATCACCGCTACTACTTCGTGGTGCACGCGCTGGACACCGAGACGCTGGGATTGGGACCCGACACCACCAATGCAGTCGTGGGATTCCATCTGACCGCGCACGCCCTCGCCCGGGCCACGGTCGTCTGTACCTACTCCCACTGACGCACGGTGCCGGCTTGGCGGGCACCCAGACTCTTGCCCGGTACACTCTGCGAGTCACCTGGGAGGGTCGAAATGAACACACGGTCACTGGCTGCGCTCGGCGTACTGGGCCTGGTCGCGTTGGCGGGGTGCGCCGCGCCGGCTGACAACTCCGCGCAGTCCGCCAGTCCGAATGCCGCGTCGTCGTCGGAGTGCAGCACCGGTTCGCTGCAGACGGTCGCCGATGGTTCCCTGACGATCGCGACGGACAAGCCGGCCTATCCCCCCTATTTCGAGGACGACGACCCGTCCAACGGCAAGGGCTTCGAATCCGCTGTGGCCTACGCGGTGGCGGGCAAGTTGGGCTATGCCACCGAAGACGTGAAGTGGGTCACCGAGCCCTTCAACAAGTCGTATGCCCCCGGTGAGAAGGACTTCGACTTCGACATCAACCAGATCTCCATCACCCCCAAACGCGCTCAGGCGGTGGACTTCTCCGAGGGCTACTACACCGTCAACCAGGCGGTCGTCGCACTCAATGACTCACCCATCGCCAATGCCACGAGCATCGAGGAGTTGAAGACGGCGAAGCTCGGGGCCCAGGTGGGCACGACGAGCCTGGACTTCATCAACGAGGTTGTGCAACCCGACACCGAACCGATGGTCTACAACGACACGAACGACGCCAAGAGTGCGCTGGAGGCCAACCAGATCGACGGCATCGTCGTCGATCTGCCGACGGCCTACTACGTCACGGCAGCGGAGTTCAAGGACGCCAAGATCGTCGGACAGTTCCAGCCGGACGGAACGGGCGAACAGTTCGGGCTGCTGATGCAGAAGGGCACGCCGATCAAGAACTGCGTCGACTGGGCGGTGCAGGAGCTCAAGGAGTCCGGGGAACTGCAGAAGATCCAGGACCAGTGGCTCGCCGGGGAAGACGCCCCGTACTTCACGGGTCAAGAGGGTGAGTCGGCGTCGCCCGCGGCGTCCTGACCTTCCTGGTTGACGGGTGACGACTCCGGCGGAAGCGCCGCTCGAGGCTCCCGATCTGCCCTACGTCGATCCCGACCGGTACGCCGACGGCCGGCGCCGTGGTCGGCGGAATGCGCTCATCGCCTCGGTCTCGACGGTTGTCTTCTTCGGGCTGCTGGTGGCGGCGATCACCTCCGCCCCTGGGTGGGCGGCCGTCCAGGAGTCGTTCTTCAGTTGGGACGCGGCCGTGGCCGCGTGGCCGGAGGTCATCAGTGCCTTCGTCCTCAACATCAAGATCTTCCTGATCGCCGAGGTCGTCATCCTCGTGTTCTCGCTGTTGATCGCCTTGGCGCGCGGCCTGCGAGGTCCCGTGTTCCTGCCGTTGCGCATCCTGGCCACGATGTATGTGGACTTCTTCCGCGGTGTGCCGACGATTCTTCTGATCCTGCTTCTTGGCTTCGGTATTCCGGCACTGCGTCTGCCGGGGGTGCCGAGTTCGGTACTGGTGTGGGGGACGATCGCCCTCATCCTCAGTTACTCGGCGTACGTGTCCGAGGTCTATCGGGCCGGTATCGAGTCGGTGCATCCGTCGCAGCGGGCGGCGGCCCGGTCGTTGGGCCTTTCGTCGTTGCAGGCGACGCGCTACGTCGTGCTGCCGCAGGCGGTTCGACGGGTCGTCCCCCCGTTGCTCAATGACTTCATCGCCCTCCAGAAGGAGACGGCCCTGGTGTCCATCCTCGGACCCGTCGAGGTTCTGCGGGCGGCTCAGATAGAGGTGTCGGCGAACTTCAACTACACGCCGTACGTCGTGGCGGCCTTGTTGTTCGTACTGCTCACACTGCCGCTGACCCGTCTCACCGACTGGCTGCAGCAGCGTTCGGCTCGGCGCCGCAGCGCCTCGGGGGTGTCATGACCTTCCTGTCGGTGCGTGACGTTCACAAGGCGTTCGACGGAGTCCCCGTCCTCCGGGGCATGACCGTCGAGGTCGATCTCCACGAGGTCGTGGCGCTCATCGGGGCATCGGGGTCCGGGAAGTCGACCTTGTTGCGGTGCATCGACGGGCTCGTCGAGGTCGATGCGGGCAGTATTCGCCTCCAGGACGACGATCCGATCGAGATCTCGGCGCCCGACGTGGACATCGACGCCGTGCGGCGCCGGGTCGGCATTGTGTTCCAGCAGTACAACCTCTTCCCGCACATGTCGGTGATCAAGAACATCACGCTGGCTCCGTCGAAGGTGTTGAAGGTGCCGACAGCGGAAGCGGAGGAGCGGGGGCGTGATCTGCTGGAGCGCTTCGGTCTTGCAGACAAGGCCGATGAGTACCCCGATCGGCTGTCCGGGGGACAGCAGCAGCGGGTTGCGATCGTCCGGGCGCTTGCCATGCAGCCGGAGTTGATGTTGTTCGATGAGGTCACGTCGGCGCTCGATCCCCAGTTGGTGGGGGAGGTGCTGGAGGTGATCAAGGAGCTCAAAGACTCGGGGATGACGATTCTGATGGCCACTCACGAGATGGGCTTCGCGCGTGATGTGGCCGACCGGGTCTGCTACCTGGCTGACGGTCAGGTGTGGGAGTCGGGGCCGGCGCGGGAGTTCTTCGACAGCCCGCACGATCCCCGGACCCAGGAGTTCCTGGCGCGGGTTCGGGCGTGGTCCTGACCGGCGCCGCATGGCAGGATTCGCGTCGTGCATGCTGCTGATTCTCATGACGTGATCCGGGTGGTCGGGGCTCGGGTGAACAACCTGAAGAACGTGAGCGTCGATCTGCCCAAGCGGCGCCTCACCGTGTTCACCGGGATCTCCGGATCGGGCAAGAGTTCTCTGGTGTTCGGGACCATCGCCGCCGAGTCCCAGCGCTTGATCAACGAGACCTACAGCGCGTTCGTCCAGGGCTTCATGCCCAGCCAGGCGCGACCGGATGTTGATGTTCTGTCCGGCCTGACGACGGCGATCATCGTCGATCAGGAGCGGATGGGCGGCGACGTCCGCTCGACGGTGGGAACCGCGACGGATGCCAATGCCATGCTGCGCATTCTCTTCAGCCGTCTCGGTGAACCCCATATCGGTTCCCCACAAGCGTTCGCGTTCAATGTGGCCTCCATCAGCGGCGCAGGGGCGGTGACGATGGAGAAGGGCGGGCGCACCACCAAGGAACGGCGCAGCTTCACCGTCGTGGGCGGGATGTGTCCGCGCTGTGAGGGTCGGGGGAGCGTCACCGACTTCGACCTGACGGCGCTCTTCGACGAGAACAAGTCCTTGAACGAGAACGCCATCACCGTGCCCGGGATCACGATGGACGGCTGGTATGGCCGCATCTTCCGGGGGAGTGGATTCTTCGATCCGGACCAACCCATCAAGCGGTACACGAAGAAGGAGCGCGAGGCGCTGCTCTACAAGGAACCGACCAAGATCAAGGTCGAGGGGATCAACCTGACGTATCAGGGACTGATCCCGCAGATCCAGAAGTCATTCCTGGGCAAGGACCCGGACTCGATGCAACCGCACATCCGCGCGTTCGTCGAGCGCGCGGTCGTTTTCACGACATGCCCGGAGTGCCAGGGAACGCGGCTGAGCGAGGCGGCTCGTTCTTCGAAGATCGCCGGCATCAGCATCGCGGATGCTTGTGCGATGCAGATCAGCGATCTGGCCGAGTGGGTCCGGGGAGTGCGCGACCCGTCGGTGGCGCCGTTGCTGGAATCACTGAGCCAGACGATGGACTCGTTCGTCGAGATCGGGTTGGGCTACCTGTCGTTGGATCGCCCGTCGGGCACGTTGTCCGGGGGAGAGGCGCAGCGAGTCAAGATGATCCGGCACCTGGGATCGTCGTTGACGGACGTGACCTATGTGTTCGATGAGCCGACGATCGGGTTGCACCCGCATGACATCCAGCGCATGAACGAGTTGCTGTTGCGGCTACGCGACAAGGGCAACACGGTTCTGGTCGTGGAGCACAAGCCTGAGGCGATCGCGATCGGCGATAACGTTGTTGATCTTGGGCCGGGCGCGGGGTCAGCCGGGGGAGAGGTCTGTTTCGAGGGAACGGTGGCGGGGCTGCGTGCCTCGGACACTCTGACCGGCCGGCACCTGGATGACCGGTCAAGAATCAAGGACTCGGTTCGGACCGGGGCGGGGGCTCTGGAAGTGCGTGGTGCCGACACTCACAACCTTCAGGATGTGGACGTCGATATTCCGCTGGGCGTCCTGGTGGTGGTGACCGGGGTTGCCGGATCCGGCAAGAGTTCGTTGATCGACGGTTCCGTCAGCGGGCGTGACGGCGTGGTGACGATCGATCAGAGCGCCATCCGTGGCTCGCGGCGGAGCAATCCCGCCACCTACACCGGGTTGCTCGATCCGATCCGTAAGGCATTTGCGAAGGCCAACGGGGTGAAGCCGGCGTTGTTCAGCGCCAACTCCGAAGGGGCGTGCCCGGCGTGTAAGGGGGCCGGTGTGATCTACACCGACCTCGGGATCATGGCTGGGGTGAGCACCGTCTGCGAGGAATGTGAAGGCAAGCGGTTCCAAGCCGCGGTGCTGGACTACCACCTGGCGGGGCGGGACATCAGTCAGGTGTTGGGCATGTCGGTCACCGAGGCGCTGGAGTTCTTCGCTCAGGGGGAAGCTCGGATCCCGGCCGCCCATCGGATCCTATCGACGATGGCTGACGTCGGACTGGGTTACCTGACGCTGGGGCAGCCGCTGACCACTCTGTCCGGTGGGGAACGGCAGCGGATCAAGTTGGCCAGCCAGATGGGTGATCCGGGGGACGTCTACGTTCTGGACGAGCCGACGACCGGTCTGCATCTCGCCGACGTCGACCAGTTGCTCGGGCTGTTGGATCGACTGGTGGACGACGGGAGGTCCGTGATCGTGATCGAACATCACCAGGCCGTCATGGCTCATGCCGACTGGATCATCGACCTGGGACCGGGCGCAGGTCATGATGGCGGCCGCGTGGTCTTTGAGGGGACACCGTCCGAGCTGGTGGCGTCGCGAGGAACGCTGACGGGGGAGCACCTGGCGGGGTACGTCTCGCAGTAGCGCGGTTGTCGGGTCAGAGTCGCAGCGGTATGGGGGCGTCGTCGGTGTACGGGATTCCGGCGGCGGTGGTCCAGGTGTAGGTGCCGTCGGGGTTGTTGATCAGGTCCCACGCTCGGTCGGTCTTCAGGTTGTGGTGTCGTCGACATAACGGTCCGAGGTTGTCCGGTGTGGTGGCTCCGGTGGGGTAGTTGATCGTGTGGTCGATGTCTGTTGCCGTGCTGCGGCAGCCCGGCATGCGGCAATGGGGCTCACGGGCTCGGATAAGGCGAGCCAGTGCGGCGCCGGGGCGGTAGGTGTGGGCGCTGGTGGCGACCACAGTGCCGTGGGTGTCGGTGAGCCACAACCGCCAGCGGGCGTCGGCGGCGATCTCCCGGGCGATGTCGACAGGCACCGGGTCCCCTGACGGTAGGTGGGGGATGTCGCCGGTAAGTCCCATCAGGGCCTCGGTGGAGATCACCACGGCGATCTCGTCGCTGCTGCCGGGTGCGGCGGGGCTGGCGGTGGTGTGGGACAGCAGTAGGTCGGTGAGGACGTCAACCTGTTTCTGGGTGAGGGTGCGGGTGTCTGCGGCATCGGTCAGTCCGCGGGCCAGGGCGGTGATGCGATTGCGGATGCGGGTGGCGACATCATCGGTGAGGTCCACGGTGATGGTGGCGGCCCCGTTGCCGTGACAGCGGGTGCGCATCCCGCGGTTGCGGTGCACCTGGCGGCGTTGTTCGCGGATGGATCGGTCGTCCAACCGGGCGGCGCGTCGTTTCGCGGCTTGCCGCAGACTGGTCAGCGTCCACGAGATCTTCTCCTGGGTGCGGCGGTCGGCCATGGTGTCCAGCAACGAGTCCAGCACCGCGTCCACGACCGGGTCCGGGAAGTTGACCAGATCATCCAGCAGCACATCGGCCTGCCACCCGGGCAGACACCCTGCAGCGACCGCGGCACACAAGCGGGGGTAGTCATGGCGGCGGCGCGCCCGATTCAACCGGGTGCGCAATCCGGTGGCAGACGCGCGCAGCCCCAACGCCAACTCTTCGGCGCCGGGATCGGTCACCTGTGCCGAGGGCCGATCAGGGTCGGATCCCAAGGGGACCTGATGGGGTCGCGCGCCAGCGGTGGACACCAGATGCCGATCGGCGCGGAACTGGGTCCACGACGCCACCGCCTGCCACGCAGCAGCAGTGATGACCTGGCATTCACACGGGTTGCCGGGGGTGCCCACCGGACCCCACACGTTGAATGTGTGGACACCGGAACAGTGACCGCCGTGGGCGTCCAGATCCCGCTGCACCCGTTCCACCGCCAGCAGCAGATCGGGGCCCGGCGGCAAAGCCAACATCTCGGCGACATCAGCACGCAGTTCATTCACATGGCGCCACGACACCTCCACCCAGCCGGCGGCTTTGTCCTGCCACAGCTCACGACACAGAACGTCCTCCAGCGGTGAGTTCCAACGCCCCGCAGGAAGACCCGCAGCTTCACTCCCGGTCGTGATCGTCGTGTCCTGGTCCATAGCCCCAGTGTCCAAGAGGGGTCCGACACGAGCGGGCCTCGATTGGACCGAGTGGCGCACCCATCATGGCTGCAGGTGGGGCTGGCATCCAGGCGGAGAGCCGTGACGCGCTACTGCCGGAAGGACGGGGCTGTCGCGGCGATCGCCAGGGCGACCACAGCCAACACCCCGAACCCGACCCGCA
>CAZVYU010000054.1:9207-16238 GCA_964631645.1 uncultured Actinomycetes bacterium | reverse complement strand
TCGACGACCCGGTGGGCTTCGATACGCCGCCTCCGGCGGCTACTCACCCCGCAGAGGGTGGGCGCTTCGGCGGCTACTCACCCCACGGAGGCGGGCGCTCCGGCGGCACTCACCCCGCGGCGCCTATCGTGGGGCAGCGGCGCACCGTCGCGCACGAAGGAGCGGCATGTACGAAGGAGCCTTGGCCGACCTCATCGAGCAGCTGGGTCGGCTGCCGGGGATCGGGCCGAAGAGCGCCCAACGGATCGCCTTCCACATCCTCGATGCCGACCCCGAAGACGTCGAGCAACTGGCGACATCGCTACGCGAGGCCAAGGCGCGCGTGCGGTTCTGTTCCGTCTGCGGTCGGGCGACCGAGTCGGACCCCTGCAGCATCTGTTCCGACGACCGTCGCGACCGCTCTCATATCTGTGTGGTCGAGGAGAGCCGCGACGTCATCGCCATCGAACGCACACGCGAGTTCCGCGGCACCTACCACGTCCTGGGAGGGGCGATCAGTCCCATCGACGGCGTCGGTCCGTCGGACCTGCGGATCGCCGAACTCATGCGTCGGCTGTCGGACACCACCGTCACCGAGGTGATCATCGCGACGGACCCCAACCTCGAAGGTGAGGCGACGGCGAGTTACCTCGCCCGTCTGCTCGCCGATGTCGGAGTCACCGTTTCGCGGCTGGCCAGCGGCCTGCCCGTGGGTGGCGATCTCGAGTTCGCCGACGAGGTCACCCTGGGCCGCGCATTCGCCGGCCGACGGACCGTCAACTGACCGAGCCATCGACCGCGCCCACGATCTCCGGTCCCGTCGCCCCAGCGGGTCCGGGCATTGTCCGGATCGCCGAGCGAGCGCTCGCCCACGCTGCCGGTCTGTTCTGCGCCGCCGTACCCGCGACACAGTTCGGCACCAGCCGGTCGCGCCCGGCACTGTGAACTGCGCCTCCTCGCGCATCAAGTTCGGACGCCCGTACGATGGTCCGCGGGCCACGAGGGCCTGACTGGAGGCTGGTCGTGGCACTCATCGTGCAGAAGTTCGGGGGCTCGTCCGTCGCCGACGCGACGTCCATCCAGCGGGTCGCGCGGCGCATCGCCGACACCAGGCGAGCAGGTCACGATGTTGTGGTGGTGGTCTCGGCCATGGGTGACACCACCGACGAATTGGTCGACCTGGCCCATCAGGTGTCCCCCGAACCGCCGGGACGCGAGATGGACATGCTGCTCACCGCGGGCGAGCGGATGTCGATGGCCCTGCTGGCCATGGCGATCCACGACAACGGCTTCGAAGCCCGTTCGTACACCGGCTCGCAGGCGGGCCTGATCACCGACTCGGCCCACGGCCGGGCGCGGATCATCGACGTCACCCCGGGCCGCATCCAAGGGGCGCTGGCGGACGGTGCGGTGCCGATCGTCGCCGGTTTCCAGGGCGTCAGCCAGGACAGCAAAGACGTCACCACCCTGGGGCGCGGCGGATCCGACACGACCGCGGTCGCCCTTGCCGCCGCCCTCGACGCGCAGGTCTGCGAGATCTTCACCGACGTCGACGGCGTGTTCAGCGCTGATCCCCGGGTAGTGACCCGTGCCAGCAAACTGCAGCGCGCCTCCTACGAGGAGCTACTGGAGCTGGCGGCTGCGGGCGCCAAAGTCCTCCATCTGCGCTGCGTGGAGTATGCGCGCCGCTACGACATCCCCATCCACGTGCGTTCGACGTTCACGGCGAGCGAAGGCACATGGGTGGTCGCCGACCCGACCCAGGGAGGAACCATGGAACAGCCGATCATCGCGGGCGTGGCCGCCGATCTCAACGACGCCAAAGTCACGATCATCGGCGTGCCCGACCGACCCGGTGAGGCGGCCGGCATCTTCCGTGCCCTGGCCGGGGTGTCGGTCAACGTCGACATGATCGTGCAGAACGTCAGCGCCGAGGCGACCGGACGCACCGACGTGACATTCACCTGCCCGAAGGGCGACGTCGCCCGAGCCCTGCAGGCACTTCTCGACAATCAGGCCACCATCGGGTTCGAGCGGCTGACCAGCGATGAGGGCATCGCCAAAGTTTCCCTGGTGGGGGCCGGAATGCGCAGCCATCCCGGCGTCTCTGCCACGTTCTTCGAGGCGCTGGCGGAGGCCGAGGTGAACGTCGAAATGATCTCCACCTCTGAGATCCGGATCTCGGTGGTCACCCGAACCGAATCCGCCAACGACGCGCTCCGGGCGGTGCATACCGCCTTCGGGCTCGACGCCGACGGCGAGGCCGTCGTCTATGCCGGAACCGGCCGCTAGACCGGACCCGCCCCCGCTGCCGCCGCCCATCCCGCCCCTACCGGTGGACGGAGGCGCGGCTCGGCTGGGCTAGACTCTGGTCTCGTTGCCCACAGCGGCAACGGGGTGTGGCGCAGCTTGGTAGCGCGCTTCGTTCGGGACGAAGAGGCCGTGGGTTCAAATCCCGCCACCCCGACCATGGTCCTGTCTCAGGACATCTGCACGGCCCGAACCACCTGATCAAGGGGTCCGGGGCCTGTCCTTGCCTTTCGCATCACTCACGCCGTCAGCGTCAGGATCGTCGCCTCCGGCGGACACGCGAACCGGACCGGCGCGTAAGGCGACGTTCCGAGCCCCGCGGAGACATGCATCAGGGGTCGGTTCGGCCCCGGCTCCGGCCCCCACCACGGCTCGGGGACCTCGGGACCTTCGCGCGCAATGGCGGCCGATTGTGGGACGTACGTGTGCAGCCCACTGGCCCACTTCCGGGGAAGGTCGCAGTTGGTGACGATCGCCCGCCGCCCCGGCAGGCAGAGCTGGCCACCGTGGGTATGCCCCGCGATCACCAGGTCCGTACCGTCGGCCGCGAACGCGTTCATCACCCGCAGGTACGGCGCGTGCACCACACCGAGGCACACATCGGCGGCCGGGTACTCCCCCGCCACCACCTCGTAGCGGTCACGCATGATGTGCGGGTCGTCAACACCTCGAAGGGCAACCGTCAGGCCTGCAACGGTCATGGTTGTGACCGCGTTGGACAGATCGAGCCACCCCGCACCAGTCAGACCGGCGACCAGATCTCCCCACGGCAGTGGCGGTCGATCCGGCTGTAACGCGGACGGCCCCCGCAGGTACTTGGCCGGGTTCAGCTTCGTGGGCGCGTAGTAGTCGTTGCTTCCCAGGACGAAGCAGCCCGGGAACCGGGCCAGCGGAGCCAACGTCGCCAGCGCGGCGGGCACCGCGTGACGGTCGGACAGGAAGTCACCCGTGACGACCACAAGATCCGGCTCGAACCGGGCAAGATCAGCGACCCACCGACGTTTGTCGTTCTGTCGCGGGATCAGATGGAGGTCGCTCAGGTGCAGCACCCGTACCGGCGCCGCGCCTTCCGGCAGGACCGGGGCCGTGACATGCCGCAGCGTGAACCGATGGGCCTCGGCCAGCGACCAGGCCAGCCCGGCCGCGCCGGCCGCCGCTCCAGCCGCCAGGAGCCGCGTCGCGGGGTTCACATTCCCAACGATTGTTTGACGATGGCGGCCAACTCCGCCCCGTCGAACCGGCCCGTGGTGGCCGGCTTCAGTTCCTTCATCACCGCACCCATCGCGCGGCCGCCGGTGAGCCCCTGAGCCTCGGCGCCCGCCACCGCGTCCGCCACCAGTTGCTCCACCTCGGGACGAGTCAGCGGCGCCGGGAGGTACCGCGCCAGGACGTCGGCTTCGGCCATCTCCTGATCTGCCAGCTCCGGACGCCCCGCATCCCGGTAGGCGGTGGCCGCCTCCTTGCGCCGCTTCACCTCGCTGGTGAGCACGACCACGACATCGTCGTCGGACAGTTCGCGAGCGGACTTTCCGGCGACCTCTTCCTTACTGATGGCAGCCAGTGCCATCCGGATGGTTCCCACGCTGTCGTGATCACCTGCTTTGAGGGCGGTGGTCAGGTCGGCACGCAACTGTTCCTTCATGTCGGACATGCACCCATTGTGCCGTGGCACATAGCCCCACGCGGACAACTCCGGATCCGATCGATGACGACATGGCCGGCAGCGGCACGGGGCGTCAGCGGAAGTTGAACTCGGGCAGGTTGTCCAGCGTTTCCTGGCCGAAGTCGTTGGCCGGGGGCTCGGGCGCCGGGGCCGGCTCCTGAGTCGGTTGCTGTGTCGGCTCCTGCTGCGCAGCATCCCCTTGATCATCCGGGCGCTGGGCGTTGCCCTGACCCAGGTCGATCGAGGTGAAGCCGCCACGGGGGCCGCCGCCGAAGTCCTTGTACGGCAGGTTCTGGTGGGCACCTTCCATGGCCTGACGCCAGATCGGCGCCGGGATGGTGGCCCCGAAGACCGTGCCGTAGTACGACCCGTTGATCACCACGTTGTTCAACGGGTACCGGTAACCACCACGGGGGTCGCCCACCCAGACGGCCGCCGAGATCTGCGGGGTGTACCCGACGAACCACACCGCGGACGACGAGTCGGTCGTACCGGTCTTGCCCCGGATGGGTCGGCCGAAGTTGGCATTGGGTGCGGTACCGCCGCCACTGACCGGACCCGACAACAGGTCGGTGACCCCATCGGCCACAGAACTGCTGAGGACGCGTCGGCACTGCGGTTCGAGCTTGTAGACCCGTTTGCCCGCCAGGGTCGTCATGGATTCGACCGGGTTGGGTTTGCACCACACGCCGTCGTTGTCGAATGCCGCATACGCGCCGGCCATGTCCAGGGGAACGACCTCGTTGGCACCGAGCACGAACGAGGGCACCTTGTTCAGCGGTTCACCATCGCCCTTGCGGACGCCCAACGATTCGGCGAGCTCAGCCTGACGACAGAGGCTGACCATCTTCTCGAGTCCGACGAAGAACCCGTTCACCGACATCGCGGTGCCGGAGAACATGTTGTAGGAGCCGGACTCACCCGACTTCACCGTGTACGGCGGGAACGTGTAGCCCTGGCAGTCCTGGAACCCGTAGAACGTGTCGATCCCGTTCACGTTGATGGTCGTGTACGGCGAGATGCCCTTCTCCAACGCAGCGGCGAGGGTGAACGCCTTGAAGGTCGACCCCGACTGCATGCCGATGGTGCCGCCCTCGTTCTTGCGCACGTTGTAGTTGTAGGCGGTACGACCGGCGCCCTTGGTACCCCAGCGTGTGTTCTGGGCCATGGCCAGGACCCGACCGGTGCCCGGCTGCACCATGCTGATCGCGGCGGCCTTGTTGCTCGAGTCGCCCACCGGGATGTTGTTCTCGACGGAGTTCTGCGAAGCGTTCTGCGCGTTCGGCTCGAGGGTGGTCTTGATGATCAAGCCGCCGGTCTCGAGCATGTCGATCCGGTCGCGTCGGCTGGGACCGAACGCCGGCTCGTTGCGGATGTAGTTCAGGACGTAGTCACAGAAGTACGGCGCCCGCGACGTGGGGCACCCGTTCTTGATCAGCGTGGGGTTCACATAACTCTTGGTCGGAACCTTGCTCGCCTGCTGGTACTGCGCAGCACTGATGTAGCCCAGTTCCTTCATGCGGTTCAGCACCAGGTTGCGCCGCACCTGCGAGGCCTTGGGATTGCGGATCGGGTCGAACGCTCCGGGCTGCTGCACCGCGCCCGCCAGGGTCGCCGACTCCAACAGGTTCAGCCGTTTCGCCGGCTTGCTGAAGTAGGTCTGCGCAGCCGTCTCGACGCCGTACGCACCGGACCCGAAGTAGGCGATGTTCAGGTACCCGTTGAGGATCTGTTCCTTGGTCTTGTTCTTCTCCATCGCGATCGCGAAGCGGGCCTCGCGCAACTTGCGCTCCGGGCTCCGCTCGGTCGCCGCTTCCTGCTGGATCTTGGTCTTGGCGTTGTTCAGCAGGATCATCTTCACGTACTGCTGGGTGATCGTGGAGCCACCCTGCTGGATGCTGCCCGACCCCTGGTTGGTGAAGAACGCACGCGCGGTGCCGCGCACATCAACCCCGTTGTGTTCGTAGAAGCGCGAGTCCTCGATGGACACGATGGCTTCCTGCATGCTCTTGGAGATGTCCTTGATCGGGACATTCACCCGGTTCTGCTCGAACAGATAGGCGATCCGCCGGCCCTTGGCGTCGGTCAGGGTGGAGCGCTGCGGCAGCACCGGATCAGCCAACTTGGTGGGGAAGGCCTCGAAGCTGTCGATGGCGGTATTGGTGACCGCAGCGACGCTGCCGACGGCCGGCATGGCGACACCAGCGGCCACGACACCGGCGACCACGGCCATGCCGGCGAAGGCGGCGACCAGCGTGGTCTTGCCCGGAGGGGTGCGCGGGGCGTCGCCGCCCGGCGGATCGGAGTCGGCGGGGCCGGAGTTCTGGGGTTCAGGCTGTGACACAGACATACGACTCTCAGAATAAGGTCTTCGGTTCCCCCGAATGACCACGTTGAGCGACACTGTGGGCCACAGGTTCACAACGAGTGGCCTACTCATCCCAAATAGTCCGATTGGACTATGAGACTTAGTAGTGATGGACCTGTGAGCCCCATCACGCTCTGCGTATTGTCCATCACATCCCGCGTTGTGGATCTTCGTGCCGATATCGGCGGTCACGGAACCCGACGCCTGCCGAAAGGACCTGGACGGGCATGGTCTGGAGCA
This sequence comes from uncultured Actinomycetes bacterium, assembly GCA_964631645.1. Classification (GTDB taxonomy): domain Bacteria; phylum Actinomycetota; class Actinomycetes; order S36-B12; genus CAIWTL01. The sequence goes on along the minus strand of CAZVYU010000054.1, from coordinate 9,678 downwards.
ATGACTGGGCGGCCGCGGCTGCCTGCAACGGAACGGATCCTGACGAGTTGTTCGTCCAAGGCGCGGCACAGAACCGGGCCAAGCTGATCTGTATGGGCTGTCAGGTACGCACGGAGTGTCTGGCCGACGCCCTCGACAACCGCGTCGAGTTCGGGGTGTGGGGCGGCATGACGGAGCGCGAGCGACGGGCACTGCTGCGCCGCCGTTCCGAGGTGACCTCGTGGCGCCGACTCCTGCAGACGGCGCGCGAGGAGCACACCCGGGTGACCGGCGTCGAGGTCATCGACGTCACCACCCCACTGGTCCCGCCCCAGGCGGATGTTCGAACCACTTTGAACCAACTGTCCTGACGGGGCAGCCCACCGATAGGTGGGGTTTCGATACGCGGCTGACGCCGCTACTCAACCCGCAGCACCGCGGGTCCGCCGCCGCTACTCAACCCGCAGGGGCGCGAGTCCGCCGCCGCTACTC
>CAZVYU010000054.1:0-9107 GCA_964631645.1 uncultured Actinomycetes bacterium | reverse complement strand
GTCCGCCGCCGCTACTCAACCCGCAGGGGCGCGAGTCCGCCGCCGCTACTCCACCCGCAGGGGCGCATCTCCGACTGGTGAGGGTCACCTTCCTCGCGGAGTACCCTGGAGGTCGTGGCGGACGTTTCACCCCGCACCCTGATCGTGCTGGGGACCGGTGATCACGCACGGATCGTCGGCTTCACCGGGCTCACCGAAGACACACAGCGACGACTGCGCCATCAGGGCATCGTCATCGGAACCGAACTGACCGTCCAACGGCGCACCAGCGGTCGGGGCCGGGTGGTGTCGATCGGTCGGTCCCGGATCGCGGTGAGCCGGGCTGTTGCCCGCGGCATCGAGGTCCGATGACGACCACCCCCGAACACTCCGCTCCGGTCGTCTCGTGCCATCAGGGGGCGTCGGACCTGCGCGACTACCCCGGCGCTCCCGTCATCGCTCTGGTGGGCAGCCCCAACAGTGGCAAGTCGTCCCTGTTCATCGCCCTCACCGGTTTGCGCCGTGACGTCGGCAACTGGCCCGGCACGTCGGTCGAGGTGGGCCGCGGAACCATGGCCTGGCCGGATCCGCACACTCCCCGGGCAGTCGTTCTGGACTTCCCCGGGGCCTACGGGCTGGATCCGGTGTCTCCGGACGAAGCCTTGACCCGCGACCTGCTGATCGGGGTCCCGCCGCAGGACCGGCCGGACGTCGTGGTGGTGACCGTCGACGCATGTTCCCTGAGCCGTTCGCTGTACCTGGTGGCGCAACTGCGAGAGACCGACACGCGGCTGGTGCTGGCGGTGACGATGGCCGATGTGGCCGCCCGGCGCGGCATCCGCGTCCATCCGGAGGAGCTGTCCGCCGCCGCCGGTGCGCCCGTGGTCGTGCTGGATCCCCGTCGAGGCACCAACGTCGACGAACTCCGAGACGTCGTTGTGGCCACGGCGTCGGCACCTGCGCCCGTCGCACTGCACATCGAGGCGCCACCCGACGACGACCTGGCCGTCGAAGACGCCCGCTTCGCCTGGATCACGGCCGCGGCCGCGGCCGGAAGCACCGATTCCGGCGGCACCCGACGGACCTGGTCGGATCGGCTGGACGCCGTTGCCACCGCCCCCGTCCTTGGCCCGCTGCTGTTCCTGACGGTCATGTGGATCGTGTTCCAGGTCACCACCACCGTGGCAGCGCCCCTGCAGGAGATGCTGGACGCGGTCGTCACGGGACCGGTGTCGGAGGCAGCGCAGCGACTTTTGGACGCCGTCGGACTGGGAAGCACCTGGGTGGCCGGGTTCGTCGTGGACGGACTGATCGCCGGCGTCGGCATGCTGTTGACCTTCGTGCCGCTCATGGCGCTGATGTTCGTACTGCTGGCATTACTCGAGGACAGCGGCTACATGGCCCGGGCCGCGGTCGTCACCGACAGCCTCATGCGCCGGATCGGGCTACCCGGACGGGCATTCCTGCCGCTGGTCGTAGGGTTCGGCTGCAACGTCCCGGCCGTCGCCGGCACCCGGGTCCTGTCCGACTCGCGACATCGGCTGCTGACCGTACTGCTGGTGCCGTTCACCTCCTGTACTGCGCGGCTCACGGTGTACGTCCTGGTCGCCACCACCTTCTTCGGCAGTGCGGCGGGCACGGTGGTGTTCGGCATGTACGTCGTGAGCATCGTGCTGGTTGTTGTCGTGGGGCTGATGCTCCGGTCGACCCTGATCCGCTCGATGGGGGTCGACCCGCTGGTCATCGACCTGCCGCCCTACCACCGACCTCACCCGACCGTCGTGCTCGGCGTCACCTGGGTGCGCTTGAAGGGTTTCCTGCGGACCGCCGGCGGAATCATCGTGGCGACGGTGGCTGCCGTGTGGCTGTTGTCGAGCATCCCGGTCACCGGGACGGGCTCGTTCGCCGACACACCCGTCTCCGACAGCGCCTACGCCGCCGTGTCGCGCACGATCGCTCCTGTCTTCGCGCCGGCCGGGTTCGGCGACTGGCAGATCACCAGCGGCCTCGTCACCGGGTTCGTGGCCAAGGAGGCCGTGATCTCGTCCTGGGCGCAGACCTTCGCCCTCGAGGAGCCGAGCGCCGCCGACGAACCGGGAACCCTGGGTCCCGCCCTGGAACGGCAGTTCACTGCCGCGTCGGACGGGTCGCCTGACGCAGCAGCCTTGGCTTTCTTGATCTTTCTGCTCGCGTACACCCCCTGCGTTGCGACCCTGGCGGCGCAGAAACGCGAGATCGGCCTGCGCTGGACCGCGACCGGGGTGGCGATTCAACTGACTGTCGCCTGGTTGTTGGCGGTGGCGACGTTCCAGATCCTGCGGATCCTCTGGTGAGTGGGAGCGGCGCAGTCAGCGCGGTGCTGGCCGAGTTCGACGCCGGTGCCACCTCTCTGTCCGAGATCAGCGAGCGCACCGGCCTCGGCCCGGAACTGGTCCGGCTGGCGGTCGAGCGACTTGTGGCGTTGGGGCGGATCACGCGCGAGCGACTGGACACCGGGTGTGAGGATGCCTGCGGCCGGTGCGCCATCCGCCCCGCCGACGGTGCGGACTGTGGCGCCGCGGGTCGAGGTCCGGTCCTTTTGCGGCTGACGGCGGCAGGGCGCTGAGATCAGCCGGCGAGCAGTTCGCCGACCCTGCGCAGACCGGCCAGGTCGTGAACGTCATCGGGAAGGGCGGGAACCGTGGCCTGGCGCACCTGCGGTTGCGCGGCAGTGAACCGCTCGGCGATATGGGCCTGCCGCGCCGCGGTCCGCATCGTGTCGGCATGCATCCGCAGCAGCCCCGCGATGTCGGGGAACACGTCCTCGCGTTCGAGCCGTTCGGCTCCGACCAACGCCTCTTCGGCCGACAACGAATGACGGGGAGCGATCGTGACCCGGTTGAGCACCAGCCCCGCCAGCGGCATCCCCTCCTGCGTCAGCCGGTCGACGAAGTACGTCGCCTCGCGCACCGCGTCGGGTTCCGGCGCGGCGACCACCACGAACGCCGTTCCCGGTTCCTGCAGGATCCGATAGGTCTCTTCGGCCCGCGCGCGGAACCCGCCGAAGATGCTGTCCAGCGCCTGCACAAAGGTCGACACGTCGGCGAGCAGCTGGTTGCCCAGCACCTTCTTCATGGCGCCGGACGCCAGGCCCAAGCCTGCGCCGATGACCTTGCCGATGCCGCGGCCCGCGCCCCGGGCGCCACCGCCGATGATCCGGATGAAACGACCGTCGAGGAACGATCCCAACCGCTCGGGGGCATCCAGGAAATCAAGGGCGGATCGTGACGGCGGCGTGTCCACGACGATCAGGTCCCACGTGCCGTCGGCGGCTGCGGCTCGCGACAACTGGCCGAGTTTCTCCATCGCCATGTACTCCTGCGTCCCGGCGAAGGAACTGGACAGGGCTTGGTAGAAGGGGTTGGTGAGCACCTGCTGGGCACGCTCCGGGTCGCTATGGGACTCCACCAGTTCGTCGAACGTCCGCTTCATGTCGAGCATCATCGCGTCGAGCGACCCGGATCCCTCGACCCCCGACACTGCCCGGGGCGTGTTGTCCAGTTCGCTCAGCCCCATGGACTGGGCCAGTCGGCGGGCCGGGTCGATCGTCAGCACCACCACTCGACGACCCTGCTCGGCCGCCCGCAGGGCCATGGCCGCGGCCGTGGTCGTCTTGCCGACTCCGCCGGAGCCGCAGCAGACGATGATCCGCGTCTCGGGATTCTTCAGCAGCGCGTCGACGTCGAAGGTGTCACTCATCGGGGCGCCTGTTCGGTGATGGCGCCGGCCAGGTCATACAGCGCACCGAGGTCCATGGCCGGCAGCGCCGGCAATTCGATCAGAGACCGTTCGGAGTCCGTCAGCCGTTCGTACTCGCGGCGTTGCAGCCGGACCCGGATGCCATGATCCAGCGCCTCGGTGTGCAGGGCCGAGACCAGAGCGCGCTGCCGGTCGGGGATGCCGGCGGCCGCCAGGCCTTCCCGGATCTCCTTCACCGGGACCGGATCGTCGGACTCCACCGCGCCCTCGGCCAATACTTCAGCGCGCAACATGTTGACGAACACCGAGCCGACGTTCAGCCCGGCGGCACGGAGGTCCCTGATCCCGTCGAGGGTCTCCTGGACCGGCATCTCCTCGAGCAGCGTCACCATGTGCACCACCGTCTCCGGCGAGCGGATCACCCGCATCACGGAATCGGCCTGGTTCTTGATCGGCCCCACCCGGGTGAGACTGCCGACCTCGGTGTTGACGTTGAGGAAACGGGTGATGCGGCCGGTGGGGGGCGCATCCATGACGACGGCGTCCCATTCGAAGCGGTTGCTCTTGTCCCGTTTACGGACCTGTTCGCCGGTCTTGCCGGTCAGCAGGACGTCGCGCAGACCCGGTGCGATGGTCGTGGCGAAGTCGATGGCACCGATCTTCTTCAACGCCGTTCCGCCCCGCTTGATGTTGTAGAACATCTGCAGGTACTCGAGCACCGCGGCCTCGGGGTCGATGGCCTGAGCGATCACGTCGCCCCCACCGCGGGCGACCGCGATCCGCGTCTCCGCGTAGGGGAGCGGGGGGACGTCGAACAACTGGGCGATCCCCTGGCGGCCCTCGACCTCCACGAGCAGGATCCGGCGACCGCCCGACGCGAGCGCCAGGGCCAGCGCCCCCGCCACGGTCGTCTTGCCGGTGCCACCCTTCCCGGTCACCACGTGCAATCGCACGCCGGGCCACAGTTCGGTCGACACGCGCTTGAGCCTAGTCGGTGTGAGGCTGTGGGCACCCGTCGAAGTGCGGACCGTGGCGACCTGTCCGATGATGGGGACGTGGAGGGATTCGCCGCTGACGCACGCCTGACGGCCGACGACCGATGAGCCTGGCGTTGACCGAGATCCGGCGGTCCAAGTTGAAGTTCGGCCTGCTGGTACTGGCCGTCGCGCTGCTCGTGTTCCTGGTCCTTTTCCTCACAACGCTGTCCACGGCGCTGGTGCGCTCGATCACCGGTGCGCTGGACGGAGTATCCGGCGAGGTCCTGGTGTATGCGGACTCCGCGCGCGACAACCTGCAGGGCTCCCGGCTCGAACCGGGTGTCGTGGATCAGGTGGCCGAGGTCCCGGGCGTCGCGGCCGCTGGCCCGCTGTCGTTGCTGACGACGTCGGCCAAGTTCGGTGACGCGGAATCGGTGGACCTACAGCTCGTGGGAACCGAGCCCGACCTTCCGGGCGCGCCGACCGGCCTGGTGGACGGCGCGCTGCCGGTGAAGAAGGGCGAGATCGCGATGGACGGGGGTGGCGTCGCGATCGGCGACACGGTGACCCTGACCGAGACCGACGAGAAACTCACGGTGGTGGGGCTGCTCAAGGGCGCGCAGTTCAACGCGTCTCCCACCGGCTACGTGAGCGATGCCGAATACGCGGCGGTCGTCCGTGCCGCCAACCCCCAAGCGCCGTTCGTCCCCATCAACGCGGTCGCCGTCCAGGTCGCCGACGGGTCTGATCCGGCCACCGTCGCGGCTGCCATCGGCACCGACGTCGCGGGCACCAAGGGATACGTCAAGAGCGACGCCGTCGCTTTGATCCCCGGAGTTGCGTCGATCACCCAGACCTTCGGCATCCTGGTGGGCCTCACCTTCGTGATCGGCATCGTCGTGATCGGCTTCTTCTTCCTGATCCTGACGGTGCAGAAGCTGAAGTCGTTCACGCTTCTGCGTGCCATCGGAGCGTCCACCGCCCGGCTGTCCGGGGTGGTCGCCGCGCAGATCGCCATCGTGGTCCTGCTGGCCGGACTGGTGGCCGTCCTTCTGACCTACGGGGCGGTCCAGGGACTGAGCACCGGCATCCCGGTGTCGTTGTCCCCGGTCCTGGTGATCGGGACCGTCGGCTCCGTCCTGATCTTCTCGCTGCTGTCCGGCCTCCTCAGTGTCCGCCGGATCGCCCGACTCGATCCCGCGACCGCGGCAGGTGCCCGATGATGTTGGCTTTGAACGAGATCCGTCGCGGCCGCGGCCGGTTCGCGGCGATCATCGGCGCGCTGTCGCTGATCGTGTTCCTCGTGCTCACACTCGCGGCTCTGGCGGATGGCCTCTTCTTCGGCTCCACTGGGGCGGTGCGATCCACCACCGCCACCGCCTACGCCTTCGCTCCGGACGCCAAAGGATCGTTGATCCGGTCGAGCATCAAGGAGTCCGAGGTCGCGGTGGCCGCCAAGTCCCCCGGGGTGGAGCGCGCCTCCGGTGTCGGAGTTCTGTTGAGTTCCGGTGACACGACGGCCGGGGAACAGGACCTGGCGATCTTCGGGGTCGAGCCCGACGGGGCCGGCGTTCCGACCAGCATCGTGTCCGGCGCTCTGCCCGCGCCCGGCGCCGACGGTGATGCGGCCATCGACAAGTCACTGGCCGACCAGGGGGTTGCGATCGGTGACACGATCACCGTCGGCGATAAGTCGGTCGAAGTGGTGGGCATCGTGTCCGACGCCAGCTATCAGTTGCAGCCGACCGTGTGGACGACTTTGCCGACCTGGCGCGAGATGCGTAACTCGGTGCGACCAGAGTTCACCGGCGTCACCGACGACATCAACGCCGTCGCCATCGAAGCGGCACCGGGAACGGCGCCAGAGGTCAAGGGCCTGACAGTCCTGACCGCCGAGGAGACCGGGTTGGCGATTCCCGGTGTCGAGCAGCAGGCGTCGACGCTGAACACGATCATCTACACCACGCTGGCCGTGGCGGCGCTGGTGGTGGCGCTCTTCTTCGCCCTGATCGTGCTGGAGAAACGCGAACTCTTCGCCGCGCTCAAGGCGCTCGGCACGTCCACCGCCCGTCTTGGTTGGGGCGTGGTGCTCCAAGCCGTGATCGCATCCGCGATCGGCGTGGTCATCGGCGCGGTCGTGTCGCGGCTGTTGGGTCTCGTGGTGCCCGAGCAGGTGCCCACACTGTTCCGCACCGACACCTTGATCAGCATCGCCATCTTCACCCTCGTCGCGGGTGTGCTGGGGGCAGCCTTCTCGCTGCGCCGCATCGCCCGGATCGACCCTGCCACCGCCATCGGAGGAGCGCTGTGAGTGAACCGTCGGACGACTTCGTCCCCCCGCACCCCGACAACCCCGGTCAGGACCCCGCCGTCGAGGCGGCGGCGCACGAGGGGGCCTTGCTGTCGGTCCGCAACGTCAGCAAGGTGTATCGGTCCGGGGACTCCGAGGTACATGCCGTCCGGGACGCCACGATGGCGGTCGACCAGGGTGAATTCGTCTCTCTGCTCGGCCCCTCCGGCTCGGGCAAGACCACTCTTATCTCGATGATCGGCGGTCTGCTGGAACCGACTACCGGCAACATCGTCATGGGTGGCACTGATGTCGCCACCTTGGGCAAGCGCGACCTGACGCGGTTCCGCGCCGAGCGTGTCGGCTTTGTCTTCCAGTCCGCGAACCTGGTCCCGTTCCTGACCGCGCGCGAGAACCTGTTGTACGTGTCGACGCTGCAGAAGCGGATCACGCGCAAGGAGGCGCAGGCGCGAGCCGACCAATTGCTCGAGGAACTGGGCCTCGCCGCCCGGGCGAAGAACGTGCCCGAACAACTGTCCGGTGGGGAACGTCAGCGGGTGGCCATCGGGCGCGCCTTGATGAACGACCCCGATCTGATCTTGGTCGACGAGCCGACCGCCGCGCTGGACACCCAGCTGGGCCGCCAGGTGGTGCAACTGCTGGCCAACGAGGTCAAGCAGCGCGGCAAGACGGGGATCATGGTGACCCACGACCTGCGCATGGTGCAGTACACCGACCGGGTCTTCGAGATCTTGGACGGGAGCCTGACGCACGTCGAACAGCCGACCGCCCTGCAGCACTGACTCCGGCCGCGGGGTGAGTAGCGGCGCAGCCGCGTATCGAAGCCAAGGCCTCCTCCGACCCCCGCCCCTGATGGCCGCGGGGTGAGTACGCGCGCAGCGCCCCAGGCCGCACCGGCCGCCGAGGCCGTGGGCTGCGCGCTAGTGTCCCCAATTCACTGGGTCGACGCGCCACTTCAACGCCACGGGCAGCAGCACACGCCCTCCTGGGGACACTTGCGCACATCCGGCGAACGGTACCGGCCCTCATGGGACGTCTCCTCCGGCTGCCGCTTGATCGATCCCCCGTCCCCGCGCCAGCGGGAGAACAGCGGCTCATCGGCCAGGCAAGCAGAACAATCGACGGCCCGGATCGGCTACGTAGCGCAGCCGGTCATGCGCAGCGTCACGGCTCCTGCGGATGCCGTGTGACCGCGTTCACCTCTCGCACCGCCTTCATGATCCACCTCACAGAACTTGAAGGTTCATGCGTCGGATGTCGGGCACGACGACCCCAATGCCGCAGATTGCGGCGGAGGGAGATCACGCCAAATGACCAAGACATCCACGACGATCGCCAGTGCGGCCGCCGCCGGTGTCCTGGCGGTGGGCGTCGCAGGCGCGGCGACTGCCGCGCAGGGCGCCCCGGCCGCTTCGACCAACCAGTCCGTCACGGCCTCGAACGCCGTCATAGCCCAGTCGTCCAAGGCCGCCAAGGCCGCCAAGGCCCGCGCCATGAAGCGCAGCCTGGTGTCGCTGCCGGCCGGCAAGAAGTTGCCGATCCGCGACTTCACCGTCAGCTCCGGTTTCGGCAACTCGACCGGTCCCCACGCCGGCCGCGAGCACGCCGGAATCGACCTGTCAGCCCGCACCGGCACGCCGATCTATGCCGCGACCAACGGCAAGGTCGTGCTCGCCCGGTCGTATTACGGCTACGGCAACCTCGTCATGATCAAGGCCAAGGGTGGCGGCAAGACGCTGTACGCCCACCAGAGCAAGATCCTGGTCAAGAAGGGCGAGCGAGTCACTGCCGGCGAGAAGATCGGCAAGGTCGGCTCGACCGGACATTCGACCGGACCGCACCTGCACTTCGAGGTGCGCACCAAGAACGACCGGCCCACGCCGCCGCTGCGGTACCTGGGCATCGGTCCGAAGACCCTGATGAAGATCGAGAAGAAGCTCGACCGGCTGCGCTGATAACAACCGGCGACCCTACGGGTCGACCGAGCACCAACGAAGGGCGGACCCCTCCGGGTCCGCCCTTCGTCATGTCCAACAACCGCGGGCCGCGCGGTGGGTAGCGGCGCAGCCGCGTAGCGAAGCCAAGGGGGGGGTCGGCCCGCC
>CAZVYU010000053.1:13863-16263 GCA_964631645.1 uncultured Actinomycetes bacterium | reverse complement strand
CGGTTGTACCGAGCGCCATGACACACCTCGCACGGGACGTACACGTCCGGCAGGAAGTTCATCTCGATCTTGATCGTGCCGTCGCCGGAGCATGCTTCGCACCGACCGCCCTTGACGTTGAACGAGAACCGGCCGGGCAGGTAGCCGCGGACCTTGGCCTCCTGCGTCTCGGCGAACAAACGCCGGATGTGGTCGAAGACGCCGGTGTAGGTGGCCGGATTCGACCGGGGCGTCCGGCCGATGGGGCTCTGGTCGACGTGGACGACCTTGTCGACGTGCTCCAGTCCCTTCACTCGTTTGTGTTTGCCGGGCACGATGCGGGCGCTGTTGATCTCGCGCGCCAACACGGCGAACAGCACGTCGTTGATGAGACTCGACTTCCCCGATCCGCTCACTCCCGTGACGGCCACCAGACAGCCCAGGGGCACATCGACGCTCACGTTGCGCAGATTGTGTTCCCGGGCGCCCTCGACCCGCAGGACGCGGTTCGGGTCGGGCGGTCGCCGCAGTTCGGGGACGTCGATCGTGCGTCGACCCGACAGGTAGTCCCCGGTCAGTGACTTCTTGTTGCGCAGCAGGTCCTTGACCGTGCCGCTGACGACGACCTCCCCCCCGTGTTCGCCCGCGCCAGGACCGATGTCGACGACCCAGTCGGCAGTCCGGATGGTGTCCTCGTCGTGTTCGACGACGATCAGGGTGTTGCCCAGATCGCGCAGCCGTACCAGCGTCTCGATCAACCGGCGGTTGTCACGTTGATGAAGTCCGATGCTGGGTTCATCGAGCACGTAAAGCACCCCGACCAAACCCGAACCGATCTGCGTGGCCAGCCGGATGCGCTGTGCCTCGCCACCGGCCAGGCTGCCCGCGGTGCGATCGAGAGTCAGGTAGTGCAGGCCCACGTCCACCAGAAACGCCAGCCGTTCGTTGACCTCTTTGAGCACCCGCTCGGCGATCGCCCGGTCGCGCTCGTTCAGGGTCAGGTCGCGCAGGACGTCGGCACACTCACCGATGGGGAGCGCGGCGAGATCGGCGATGCTGCGCCCGTCGATGGTGACGGCCAGAACGAGCGGCTTGAGCCGCTGGCCGTTACATCCGGAGCAGGGCACCGGCCGCAGGAACCCCTCGAAGCGGTCACGCGCCGCGTCGCTCTCGGCTTCCATGTACCGCCGCATGACGAACGGGATGACCCCCTCGTACTTGGCGTTGTACTGGCGGCTCCGGCCGTAGCGGTTCGTGTACCGCACCTGGACCGTGGAGCCGTGACCGTTCAGGATCGTGCGCCGCACCGCGGCTGGCAGGTCCCGGAACGGCGTGTCCATGTCGCCGCCGATCTCGGCGGTGAGGGCCCGTAGCAGCCGCGCGAAGTACTCACTCATGTGACCGCTGGTCCAGACCGAGATCGCGCCTTCGGCCAACGTCAACCCGTCGTCGGGGATCACCAGATCCGGGTCGACCTCCATCCGGGTGCCGAGCCCAGCACATTCCGGGCAGGCACCGAAGGGGGAGTTGAACGAGAACGACCGTGGCTCGAGTTCCTCGAACGACAGACCGTCGCGGGGGCACGCCAGGTGTTCGCTGAAGGTCTGCTCACGCTCGGAGTCACCGTCGGCCCGGTCGACGAAGTCCAGGGTCACCGTGCCGCCGGACAGACCCAGCGCGGTCTCGACCGAGTCGGTGATGCGTTGCCGGGCCGACGTCTTGACCGCCAGCCGGTCGATGATGACGTCGACGGAGTGTTTCTCTTGCTTCTTCAGCTTGGGCGGCTCGGTCAGGGGAAACAGTTCACCATCGACCCGCACCCGGGCGTAGCCCTGGGCCTGCAACTGACGGAACAGATCGACGTACTCCCCTTTGCGTTCGCGGACCAGCGGCGCCAGCACCTGGAACCGGGTGCCATCGGGCAGTTCGAGGATCCGGTCGACGATCTGCTGCGGCGTCTGGCGACTGATCGGGTCGCCACACACCGGACAGTGCGGGCGACCGATCCGCGCGAACAGCAGGCGCAGGTAGTCGTAGACCTCGGTGATCGTCCCCACGGTCGAGCGGGGGTTGCGGTTGGTCGACTTCTGATCGATCGACACGGCGGGACTGAGACCTTCGATGAAGTCCACATCGGGTTTGTCCATCTGCCCCAGGAACTGCCGGGCATACGCGGACAGACTCTCGACGTAGCGGCGCTGCCCCTCGGCGAAGATCGTGTCGAAGGCCAACGACGACTTGCCGGACCCGGACAGCCCCGTGAAGACGATCAGCGCATCCCGGGGCAGTTCGAGCGACACGTCCCGCAGGTTGTGCTCGCGCGCCCCCCTGATGATGAGCCGCTCCGCCATTCCGGTTCTCCTCCTGCACTGGACGCCACACTGCGTTCAGGACGATCGACGACGGGACGCCCGGTGCGGA
>CAZVYU010000053.1:4198-13763 GCA_964631645.1 uncultured Actinomycetes bacterium | reverse complement strand
GAGTGGTTCCCGCCTGCGCCTCGTAGGATTCCAGGGTAACCGTGACCCCCGACTCCCTCGATCCATCGGACGGTGCCCATGACCTACTCCGGACACGTCACCCCGGACGGTCCCGCAGCCGTCCATGAACTCGCCCGGCTCACCGTCTCCAAGTTGTCGGTCGGCCCCATGGACAACAACGCTTACCTGCTCCGGGATTCCGCGACCGGTGGGCAACTGCTCATCGATGCTGCCGCCGATCCCGAACGGCTCCTGGCCCTGGTCGGACCCGAGGGCCTGTCTGCAGTGGTCACCACCCACCGCCACCCGGACCACTGGCAGGCACTGGCCGACGTCGTCGCCGCCACCGGATGCCGCACGATGGCGGGGGCGATCGATGCCCCGGAGATCCCGGTGCCCACCTCCGACCCGCTGTCCGACGGCGACATCGTCGAGGTCGGGGAATCGACGCTCGAGGTCATCCAGCTGCGTGGGCACACACCCGGAGCCATCGCGCTGTATTACGACGATCCCTTCGGCCACGGTCACCTGTTCGTCGGCGACTGCCTGTTCCCGGGCGGCGTCGGGCGCACGTGGAGCGCGGCCGACTTCGAGTTACTCCTGGGGGATGTCACGAACCGCCTCTTCGACCGCTTCTCCGACGAGACGTGGGTCTACCCCGGACACGGGGACGACACCACCTTGGGGGCCGAACGCCCCCAACTGGCCGAGTGGGGCGCGCGCGGCTGGTGAGCCCGACTGGCCGGATGGGGTTCCTGCGCCCACAATGAAGCCGTGCCCAGTTGGGGATCCTTCTCCTACGCCTTCGGCCCGATGTTCGCCCTGGCGGCCATGGTGCTCGTCGCGGTGCTGCTCCGCCGTTCGTTCCGAGCGAACCGATCCGACCTGTCCGAGGATGACGTACTGGCGCCCTTGTTGGGACCGCATACGTGGCCCCAGGTCAACCGGTTGGCCGGCGAACTGGAGCGAGCCGGCATCCGGCACCGGGTGGTCGACCTGCGGACGTCGTACCAAGTGCAGGTATCTGCGGATGAACTGGCTCAGGCCCGGGTGGTCATGAACCGGATGCCGCCGGCGACCTGAGCTGCCCGGCGACCCCATAGGGTGGGGAGATGGACGTCCCGGGCTGGTTGTGGTTGGCCACGGTCGGTGGGCTCCTGGCGATCATCACCCTCGACCTCGTCCTGGTGGACAGCAAACCGGGCGAGTTCGGGCCCAAACAGGCGGTCCGCTGGGTGCTGTTCTACGTCAGCCTGGCGATCGCGTTCGGCATCTTCCTGGCCATCGAGTTCGGGTCCGCCATCGCCGGTCAGTTCTTCGCCGGCTACATCACCGAGTACTCGCTCAGCGTCGACAACCTGTTCGTCTTCATCGTGATCATGTCCTCGTTCGCCGTCCCGCGGGTGTATCAGCACCGCGTCCTGCTCGTGGGCGTGGTGATCGCGCTGGTCCTGCGCGGCATCCTGATCGTGGTGGGGGCGGCCGTCCTCGAACGGTTCCAGGTCACCTTCTACCTGTTCGGCGCCCTCCTCATCTTCACGGCGGTCAAGTTGCTGCGGGGCGAGGATGACGACGCCGACAACGAGCCCGGGAACAACATCGTCGTCCGCACGGTCGAACGGTTCTTTCCCACGACCCGCGAGTACCACGGGTCCCAACTGACGGCAGTGGTGAACGGGCGGCGCGTCCTCACCCCCATGCTGTTGGTGATGGTCGCGATCGGAACGACCGACGTCCTGTTCGCGCTTGATTCCATCCCGGCGATCTTCGGTCTCACCCAGGAGGCGTATCTGGTGTTCGCCGCCAACGCCTTCGCGCTGATGGGCCTGCGCCAGCTGTACTTCCTCGTGAGCGGGCTGTTGGAGCGACTTGTCTTCCTCAGCATCGGGCTGGCCATCATCTTGGCCTTCATCGGCGTGAAGCTGATCCTCGAGGCGGTGCACCAGACCACGGATCTGCACGTTCCGGAGATCTCGATCGCGGTGTCGTTGATCGTCATCGTGTCGGTGCTGGCCGTGACGACGATCGCATCGCTGCTCTACGTGCGCCGTCATCCCGGGGCCGTCGCCGCTGGTTCCCAGGAACTGCGCACCCAGTCGTTGCGCCGCGAATCCGAGGGGCTGGAGCACCTGGACGACGAATCGTCCGATATCGACCGGGATCACTGACCCGTTCGGCTCATTTCGGAGGGTTGCCCCCGTTGGGCGTGCATCGCCATACGTCGCCTGCTTGCCTGGGAGTCCGCTCAATAGGAGGACCCATGGCAACCGTCGCCCGCGTGACCGAGATCAGTGCCACCAGCACCAAGTCGTTCGAAGATGCCGTCGCGATCGGAGTGGAGCGCGCCAACTCGACGCTGCGCAACGTGACCAGCGCCTGGATCAAGGAGCAGAGCGTCGTGGTCAAGGACGGTGCGATCACCGGGTATCAGGTGAACATGCTCGTCACGTTCGTCCTCGACGACTGAGCATCATCGGTTTCGCCGAACCGGTATCGGCCGGCCGACGGCGCGGTTACCTTCGGCTGAGTGAGCAAGCGCACCGTCATCATCGTGTGTGGCGCTGCCATCCTTGTGCTCGGCTCTTTGGTGTTCGTCCGGGTACAGCACCAGCGCGACGTCGAACAACGGATCGCCATCGCGTCCGCTGATGCCCTCACCGCCACCAGGGTGGACGGGTTCGTCGACCGGCTGGTCACGGTGCGGACCGCGGCGCTGGAAGCAGTCGCGGCCGCTCGGGAGTCGGGCGGGGCGCTGTTCACCGACATCGAACGCGCCCGAGAGCAGCATGCCGCCCAGGTCCGGGCCCGCCGAGTGGCGGCCCGGGCAAGTTCCAGTGACGGGGGCGGCAGTCCGACGCGCAGCGACACCGGCTCCGCAGCCGCTTTGCCCCGCGCGTCCGGCGGCCTGGTGATCGGCGACTCGGTCTCGCTGGGTGCGGAGAGTTGTCTGCAGCCCCTGGGTTATGACGTCGACTCCGAAGTCGGACGCCAGTTCACCGTGGGTCTGCAGCACCTGCGCTCGCATACCGCCGACGGCCTGCCGGACACGGTGGTGCTCCACCTCGGTACGAACGGTCCGTTCTCGTCCGACGGGTTCTCCGAGGCGATGTCGCTGACCGGGACCAGCCGCCGGGTGGTGTGGGTGACGATCCAACTGCCGCCGCGATCCCAGTATTCGTTCGTCGACTCGCTCAACGACATGATCAGATCTCAGGCGCAGCAGTACCCCAATGTCCGCGTCGCCGACTTTGCCCGGGCTGCTGCCCGACACCCGGAGTGGATGGCGCCGGACGGCATCCACATCAGTGGCGCCGGGTGCCAGGGGTTCGCGGACGTGGTCGATGATGCCGTCACTGTCCCCTGATCTTCGCTCGGCAGCCGATCTGATCGGCCGGGCAGAACGCGTGTTCGTGCTCGCCGGCGCCGGGATGGGAACGGAGTCTGGGATCCCCGATTTCCGGGGGCCCGGCGGCCTCTGGACCCGAGACCCGGCGGCGCAGCGCATGTTCGATCTTGATGCCTATCGCAGTGACCCGCAGCTGCGGGAGGCAGCGTGGCGGCTGCGCATGGCCAGTGAGATCCGCACAGCGGCCCCCAACGCCGGGCATGTGGCGCTCGCCCGATGGGAGGAGGAGCGGACAGTCACCATCGCCACGCAGAACATCGACGGCCTGCAGCAACGCGCCGGATCGACCACCGTCCTGGAACTGCACGGCACCTACTGGGAGTGGATGTGCTTGACCTGCGATCGGCGAGGACCGGTGACGGAGGCATTCGCCCGGGTGGCCGCCGGTGAGCCCGACCCGGCGTGTGTGGATTGCGGTGGAATCCTCAAGAGCGGCACAGTGGCCTTCGGGCAGCCGCTGCCCCGGGCCACCTGGGATGCCGCTGTCGCGGCCGCTCGGGGCTGTGATGTGGCGGTGGCCATCGGCACGACTCTGGCGGTCCAGCCCGCCGCCTCATTGTGTTCCGTGGCCGTGTCGGCGGGCGCACCCCTGATCATTATCAACGGGGAGGCCACCCCGTACGACGACGTCGCCACCGTGACGCTGCATGAGCGGATCGGCCCGACCCTCACCGCGTTGACGCGGGCCTGGTCGCACTGAGTTCGGCCAGCCGGCCGGGCGGCTCGGGCGGGGAGCAGCCACCAGCGGGGAAATGAATCTCCGGGTGGCTCGTTAGCTGGTGGCCTCCTGCATGCCGCGCAACTCGCGCTTGAGTCCGTGCACTTCGTCACGATACCGGGCCGCGAGCTCGAACTGCAGGTCGGTCGCGGCCGCCTGCATCTGCTCGGTCAACTGCTCGATCAGGTCCAGCAACTCCGACTCCGCCAGACTCCGGTCTCCCCGGTCGACCGCCGGGCCCCCGGCCGACCCTCGGCCGCGCGTCTTACCGCGGCTCTGGTTGCGGGCAGATCCCAGGGTGTTCCACGTGTCGGCCACCTCGTCGGAGATGAGGTCGGTGATATCGGCGATCTTCTTGCGGAGCGGCGTGGGGTCGATCCCGTGCTCGGCGTTGTAGGCGGACTGCTTCTCGCGGCGGCGGTTGGTCTCGTCGATCGCCACCCGCATGGAGTCGGTGATGTCGTCGGCATACATGTGCACCTGCCCGGACACGTTGCGGGCCGCGCGACCGATGGTCTGGATCAAGCTCCGTTCGCTGCGCAGGAAACCCTCCTTGTCGGCATCCAGGATGGCGACCAGCGACACCTCCGGGAGGTCCAGCCCCTCGCGCAGGAGGTTGATGCCCACCAGCACGTCGTACTCCCCCAGGCGCAGCTCGCGCAGCAGTTCGATGCGTCGGATGGTGTCTACCTCGGCATGCAGGTACCGGACCCGGATTCCCTGCTCCAGCAGGTAGTCGGTGAGGTCTTCGGCCATGCGTTTGGTGAGCGTGGTGACCAGCACACGTTCGTGGCGTTCCTCGCGCAGCCGGATCTCAGCGATGAGGTCGTCGATCTGCCCCTTGGTGGGCTTCAGGACGATCTCGGGATCCAGCAGTCCGGTGGGTCGGATCACCTGTTCGACGACGTCCCCGCCCACGCGCTGCAGCTCGTAGGGCCCCGGCGTCGCCGACAGGTACACCGTCTGACCGATACGTTCGACGAACTCCTCCCAGCGAAGGGGCCGGTTGTCCATGGCGGATGGCAACCGGAAACCGTGGTCCACCAGCGTGCGTTTGCGACTCATGTCGCCCTCGTACATGCCACCGATCTGCGGCACGGTGACGTGGGACTCATCGATCACCAGGAGGAAGTCCTCCGGGAAGTAGTCGAGCAGGCAGTTCGGCGCGGTGCCCGGGCCGCGACCGTCGATGTGACGGCTGTAGTTCTCGATGCCCGCGCAGGTCCCGACCTGTCGCATCATCTCGATGTCGTACTCGGTTCGCATCCGCAGCCGTTGGGCTTCGAGCAACTTGTTCTGCCGCTCCAACTCGGCCAGTCGTTCTGACAGTTCGGACTCGATGCCGCCGAGTGCCCGCTCCATCCGCTCCGGTCCGGCGACGTAGTGGCTGGCCGGGAAGATGTAGAGCTCCTGATCCTCGGTGAGCACCTCTCCGGTGACCGGATGAAGGGTCATGAGCCGATCGATGTCGTCCCCGAACATCTCGATGCGCACTGGATGTTCCTCATACACCGGGAACACCTCGACGGTGTCACCGCGAACGCGGAAGGTGCCACGCTGGAATGCCATGTCGTTGCGGGTGTACTGCATCTCGACGAGTTTGCGCAGCAGGCCGTCGCGGTCCCACGTGGCTCCGACGCGCAGTTGCACCATCCGGTCGACGTATTCCTGCGGCGTGCCGAGACCGTAGATCGCGGAGACGGACGCGACCACCAGGACGTCACGCCGGGTCAGCAACGAGTTGGTCGCCGAATGCCGTAGCCGTTCGACCTCCTCGTTGATCGAGGAGTCCTTCTCGATGTAGGTATCGGACTGCGGGATGTACGCCTCGGGCTGGTAGTAGTCGTAGTAGGACACGAAGTACTCGACGGCGTTGTCCGGCAGCAGTTCGCGGAACTCGTTGGCGAGCTGGGCGGCGAGTGTCTTGTTGGGCGCCAGGACCAGCGTCGGGCGCTGCAACTGCTCCACCAGCCAGGCCGTCGTGGCCGATTTCCCGGTGCCTGTGGCGCCGAGTAGGACGACGTCGGGCGCGCCACCCTGGATTCGGCGGGTGATTTCCTCGATGGCGGCGGGCTGATCGCCCGCCGGCAGGAAGTCCGACACCACGCGGAACGGCGCCACGCGACGCTGAAGGTCAGTGATGGGGCGGGCCACCCCCCCACGCTACGGCGAGCCGTCAACCCCCACCAACTCGCTGCCCGCAGTCGTCCAATGGGCTTTGTGCGGGCGCCCGATCCCCGCAGCGCCCCTGGGAGTCGGCGAAACGAGGTCATAAGGAGCGCCATAGGCCGAGCAACCGGTGCGCTCACGTCCTGCCGATCGAGTGGGTCGCCCACAAGCCGACTGGCGGACGCCTGATCACCAGGTGCGCTGCAGCCGGAGCGGTCGCCCGGCGACCGGCCCACACTTCGGCCATGAGAACGCCCGCGCCCTGGCCACTTCCGCAGGTGCCCACCCGTGGCCACGACCTCCGTGCGGTGGGGATCACGTCCGACAAGTTGGCCGGGGAGGTGCGACGGGGAACCATCGTCCGCCTTCGTCGGGACATCTACATCGCCGCGTCCGCACTGCCGGACGACCCACGCGACCTGCACCTCCTGCGCACGTTGGCCGAACAGACCGTCCTCACCGACGCGGTGGCCAGCCACCACTCCGCCGCGCTGGCATGGAGACTCCCGCTTCCCAATGGGAGGGCCGCAGCAGAGGGACCGCCCTCGTTGACCCGGAGACGGGACACCCGGACACGATCCGGTGCCACACCGTCAGCTGTTATCCACTGCGCGGTGCTCCCCCACCACCACGTGACGACCGGTCCCTACGGACTTCGACTGACGACCCGCGCACGCACAACGGTCGACGTCGCTACGGGACTCGACCTGCCCCATGCGCTCATGGTCGTGGACGCCGGGGCGAGGGGCGAAGCAAGTGATCTCAGTGCTGCCCCGCGGCGTCGCGACTTGGAGCACCCCGGCTTGCGCGCGGCAGCCGTCGAGCCGATGCGTGAGGCGCTGTGCCATCGTCAGCGTGGCCGGTCCGCCCTGGTTCGGGTGATGGATCTGGCGGACCCCCGCCGCGAGAGCCCCGCCGAATCGCTGAGCTTCGGGCACATGGTCGTGCGGGGCCTCCCTCTGCCGCTGCTGCAACACCCCATCCGAACGTCAACCGGCATGACCTATCCGGACTTCCTCTGGCCGGCCTTGGCGCTCATCGGAGAGGTGGATGGTGCCATCAAGTACCGGACCGCGGACGACATGCTGAGCGAGAAGCGGCGGGAGCAGGCGCTGCGCGATGCGGGCTACGACTTCGTCCGCTGGACCGGCAAGGAGATCTGGGGCAGTCCCGCGACCGTCCTCGATCGGATCGAGCGAGCGCTGGAGGCACGTGCGTGAAGGGGACCGACTGCACCACACCGCCGGTCGGCAGGTCACAGGGCAGCGACGGCGGTAGGTTGCTGTTCACCTGCCGTTCATGTGAAAGGGCGCCGTGTCCACTCCCCCGACCGCCGCGGCCGCGCCGGTCAGACGCGGACCGGCGTTCATCCCGATCATGCGCTGGTTGCCGCACTACCGGCGCACGTGGTTGCGGGGGGATGTGCTCGCCGGGCTGGCGGTGGCGTCGGTGGCGATCCCGACCGCGATGGGTTACTCCACAGTGGCGGACGTGCCGGTCCAGGTGGGGCTGTATGCGCTGCCGGCGGCGCTGATCCTGTATGCGATCTTCGGTTCGTCGCGGCAGGTTTCGGTGGGCCCGACTTCGACGGTCGCGATCATGTCGGGGGCCGTAGTCTTCGGGGTCGTCGGCTCAGGGGATCCGGTGCGAGCCACGGCGGTGTCGGCGGCCGTGGCCATCAGCGCTGGGCTGCTGCTCACACTGGCTGGCGCGCTCCGCTTGGGGTGGATCACCGACTTCATCTCACGACCGGTCATCACGGGGTTCACCATCGGGTTGTCCATCGTCGTGATCTGCGGCGAGCTGCCGCACTTGCTGGGGGTCCCGACCTCGACCACCCAGTTCGTCCCGAGGCTGTGGGAGACAGTGCAACAGATCCCGGATGCCTCGCTCGAAACGATGGTGATCGGTGCGTTGTCGTTGGTCGTGGTCTTCGGTGGACCGCGGCTGCTTCCGCAGGCGCCGTGGGCGCTGATCCTCATGATCGCCGGCATCATCGGGGCCGGGTGGCTGCACCCGGCCGAGTCACATCTGGAGGTGCTGGGGGCGGTGCCGGCTGGTCTGCCGGTTCCGGCCGTGCCGGCGATCTCCATGGCCGATGTGCCGCAAGTGGTACTTGGCGGTCTTGCGGTCGCCATCGCCGGCGTGGGCGAGGGCCTGTCTGCGGCCCGCGTGTTCGCGGCCCGCGGGAACTACCGGGTGAACTCCGACCAGGAGTTTCTGGGAACGGGTATCGCCAACGTAGGCGCCGGATTCAGCGGCGGGATGCCGGTCACCGGGAGTCTGAGCCGAACGGCCACGGCCGCTCAGAGTGGCGGCAAGACGCAGCTCACCGGAGTGGTCGCGGCGTTGTGCGTTCTGGTGGTCCTGCTCGCCTTCACCGGATTGCTGGCCAACGTGCCGCGTTCGGTGTTGTCGGCGATCGTGATCGCCAGTGTGTGGCCGCTGCTGGCCTTCCCCACGCTCCACCACTACTTGAAGGTGCGTCGCAACGACTACGTGGCCGCGCTGACAGGGCTGGTCGGCGTGCTGCTGTTCGGTCCGTTGTACGGCTTGCTGGCCGCGGTCGCCATCTCGGTGATCGGGCTGACCTTCCGGTCGAGCCGCGTGACGATCGATCCGCTGGGCAAGATCCCGGGCGAGAAGGCCGGATGGGGGGCCATCGTCGATCACCCCGACCGCGAGCAGGCCGACGGCATCCTGGTGTTGCGGGTCAACGCGCCGATGTTCTGGGCCAACGCGGCTCGTATGCACGATCTGGTTCTGCAGGAAGTCGATGACAGTCCGGGAATCCGCGCCCTCGTCCTCGACCTGGAGGCCACGAGCCAGCTCGACTCCACGTCGATCGATGCGCTCCACGCGCTTCTCGACCAGTTGCGGGCTGACGATGTCGAGTTGTTCATCGCCCGACTGCACTACACCGCGCGGGTGGTCCTCGACAACTCCGGCTTCACCGACCTGCTGGGCGAAGGTCACATGTGGCACAGCATCTCGCAGTCGGTGAAAGCAGCGAAGAAGTCAGTGAAGGAGACCCGCACCGACGGGTGAGTCCCGGCGAGCCGGGTGGCGGAAACGGTCGCCTGCGACCGAAACCACCACTTGCGACCGGAAGGTTCAGTCGCATCCAGCGGTATGAGTCGCATCTGAGGTCCACCGAGCTGACCTGGTCTCACCTACCGAGCGGGGTGCACGCCGGTCGCCCCCCCCCGGCCAGCCGGGGTGGCGGAAACGGTCGCCTGCGACCGAAACCACCACTTGCGACCGGAAGGTTC
>CAZVYU010000053.1:0-4098 GCA_964631645.1 uncultured Actinomycetes bacterium | reverse complement strand
ACGAAAGGTCAGTCGATCAGGCCCAGTTCCCCCAGGAACTGCCACGAGGCCGCCAGCGCCGCCTGACGGGGGAAGGGGTGATCCAGGTTCGGCGACATCGCCTGCATCCGCGCCGGAAAGGGCGAGTAGGCGATGTCCCAGTGATGACCGTGCAGCATCGCAAGGTGGGTCGCGATGGGAATGTCCATCGTGGCCTGCTTCTGCGTCAGCTGCATGTCGTTGTTGGCGTCATACTGCGACATCTTCACCGTGTCGGCGAACTGGAAACTGGGCGCCTCCAACGGTGTCGTGGATCCGGTGATGCTGAAGAACGGAACCCCCAACTCGCTGAGCATGTCGGAGTTCTCGCGGTTGAAGTCTTCGCGAACGGTTGTCTGCAGGTCGTAGAACGCCTGCTTCACGTCGTACTCGTCGACCCTGCGCAGCCCGGACTTCTCCACCAGCCCCGGCGACAACATCTGCAGGAACCGGTCGAGTTGGTCGGAGATCGTCTGAGTGTCCAGGTCCTTGATCTGTTGGTAGATCGCGTCGGCGGAGTACGACCCGCTCATGGCACCGGCCCACGTGAACACGCCCTTGATCCGGTCGGCGTACTCAGGATTGTCGACCAGGAAGGTGAGGACGTCGGGACCGCCCTTGCTGTACCCGATCAGCCACACGTCGCCGGGTGGTTCGGGATCGGTGATCGGCTGGAGGTCGGCGGTGAACCCCTCCCCCCGGTCCAGCGCTGCTTTCAGATCCTGCTCGTTCGCGACGCAGCCGCGGAAAGGGTGCAGGTCGGCGCGCAGGGTCTTCCACCCCCGCTCCTCCTCGATCACCGGCGCATCCTCCACGAATGCGTGGGCACCGGGGTGCAGGATCCCCGACAGCAGTCCGGGGCACAGAACCAGCGTCGCGTTCTCGATGGTGACGTCCGGGTCCGGCAGTTCGATCTGCCAGTCGGGTGCGGCCACGTCCTTGAGGAAGCGGT
This sequence comes from uncultured Actinomycetes bacterium, assembly GCA_964631645.1. Taxonomy (GTDB): domain Bacteria; phylum Actinomycetota; class Actinomycetes; order S36-B12; genus CAIWTL01. Next base: position 3,128 of record CAZVYU010000053.1, on the reverse strand, counting down.
CGGCGATCTTCTGCCGGTCACTGCGGGTGTCCTTGCCCAGCCGTGGCGCCAGTGGATTCGCCAGGCTGACCCGCTTGCCGGCGGTGGCCAGGGCCGCGTCGTCCTGGACGGCTTCGCGCAGGAAGAGGTCCTTCCAGCGCAACGACATCCACCTCTTCGTGGTCGCGTCTGCGAAGGCAGCGGACGGGTCAGCGGCCACCCACTCGCGGACGCCCACGATGACGTCGTCGTACCGTTCCCCGTCCAGATCTGACTGCAGCGACATCGCACTTCCTTTCCTTCCGGGTCAGTCAAGCACTGCGGGTGACCCGGTCGCTGGGTGAAGCGGCGTCCGGGGAAGGCAGTCGCCGGTTGACCAAGAGAACCACCACGCCCGCGGCCAGGACCAACGCCGCGTTCGCGAGGAAGACGCTCATCAGCCCCCACTGCTCCATGAACCAGCCCAGAAGGACGGCACCCACGGCAGTGGTCGCTGTCACCAGGACGAAGAACAGACCCATCAGTCGTCCTCGCAGATCAGCCGCGACCTCGACCGCGACCGTGGACTGACCGCTCACGAACACAAACTCCCAGCCGAAGCCGATCAGGAGCGCGCCGACCACATCGATGCCGAGACCGTGATGCGGCGTGACGGCGAGCAATGTGATGCCGGGGGCGGCCAGGAACAGCCCCGTCGCCATCAGCCGGCGTCGGGCGTGCGGCGACCGGTTGCGGCCACCGATGAACGGGTTGGCGCACAGCGCGCCTAGTCCGATGGCTCCGACCAGCACTCCGACCGCGCTGGCTCCCTCCCCGTGCTCCTGGGCGACCGTCGGCATCAACTGTTCGACCGGTGCGATCAGTGTGAAGAACGTAGCGACACCCAAGGCGGCGATCCGCACCAGTCGTAGCGCCCAACCCTCTCGCGCGCCTGCGACGATGCCGGCCGACTGACGAGTGGGCCGCGTAGTGATGGCTGACGCCAACGGCGTGCCGAGGAGGATGACGGCGACCGCCAGGTAGGACGCTGCGTTGAAGGCGAACGCCAATCCGACCCCCACGGCGTCGATGACGAAGCCCCCCACGACCGCTCCCAACAGCCGCGTGACGTTGTAGACCATGGAACTTCGGGCGACGGCCGCGTGCCGATACTCCTCGGGCACGGTCGCGGGGACCACGAGCGTGATGATCGGTTGGTTCAGGCTGAACGGGATGGCGCCCGCAAACACCAGCAGGTAGAGCCAGGGCATCGTGAGTAGTCCCGCCAGTTGCAGCGCGGCCAGACCCGCCGCCGACAACGCCTGGAGTCCGCTGAGCAGGATCGCCAGCTTCTTCGGGTCGTGACGCTCGGCCAGCGCACCACCGATCGGACCCCCGACAAGAGCGGGGCCGAGAGCCAGCGCGGTCAGGATCCCGACCGCGGTCGAACTCCCGGTGAGCGAATATGCCAGCCAGGTGGAGGCCACGATCTGCATGTAGGAGCCGGCGGAAGACACCCCCCGCGCCAGGAACACCCGGCGATACGCGGGGAACGACAGTGGTCCGCGCGGGGTCGCCGGGGTCGTACTCATCACGGCCAGGTTAGTGATTTCTCACCGGAATGCCCGGCTACCGTTGGTCGTTGTCAGGGCGGATGCCGTTGGGCAGGTGCCGATTCATCACGAAGGGACACGTCATGTGGGTCACCCCCGGAGCGCCGTCGACACCGGCGACCCCATGACCCGACTCCTGACCGCATCGCAGGCCGAAGCGGCCGCCACTCGCGCTGCGGGCGCCCTGCGTCGTCGGGGGTTGTCGGCCGGCGATCGGGTGGCCGTCGTGACGCCTGAGTACGAGCCCGCTGCCGCTGACGCGCAGGCTGACGTACTGGCTGTCGTATGGGCCGCCCTGCGCCTGGGCATCGTCCCCGTCATGGTGCATCCACTCCTGACCGAGCGCGAGCGCCGCCACATCCTCGTCGATGCCGAGGTGAGCGGGTCGCTCATCGACGGACCTGCGGCCGCCGCCCTCACCGCCGCCGACTCCGGAGGCGAGCTGCCCCCGCAGTTGGCGGCCCGGGTCATGCATTACACGTCGGGAACCACGGGCGTACCCAAAGGGGTGTGGGCGGACATCAGCGCCGGGGAGGCCGCAGCGTGGTGGCAGGACGAGGTGGGGCATTGGGGCTTCACCTCTGACGACGTCACGCTGGTGCATTCCCCGTTGTGCCACTCGGCGCCGCTCCGGTTCGCAATTGGGACGCTGTCGGTGGGCGGCTCCGTGGCGTTGGCGGGTCGATTCTCGCCGACCAGCATCGCTTCGGCGCTTACCGAAGTGCGCCCGACAACGGCGTTCACCGCCCCGAGCCAGCTCCAGCAATTGCTCGACCTGGGCCTGCCGCCTTCTCCGTACCGCCTACTGGCGCATGCCGGATCCGCGTGCCCCCCAGCGGTGAAGGCCCGCACCCACACATGGGCCGGCGCGGAGCGGACCTGGGAGTTCTACGGCTCGACGGAGGGTCAGTTCACCTCGTGTCGCGGAACGGAGTGGGAGGAGCGGCCCGGAACCGTGGGACGGGCGCGAGCGGGCCGAACGTTGTCAACAGATGAGCAGGGCCACGTCTGGTGTGTCCCGCCAGAGTTCGCGCGGTTCCAGTACTGGAGAGACCCGGAGAAGACCGCCACGGCGTGGCGACCCACCGGCGCCGGCCAGGCGTTCACCGTAGGGGACGTCGGGCGGCTGGATGACGACGGCTACCTGTACCTGGACGGCCGGCGCGAGGACCTGATCATCAGTGGCGGCGTGAACGTCTACCCGGCCGAGGTGGAAGCCATCATCTCGGCGCTGCCCGGGGTGATCGACATCGTGGTGTACCCCAGGCCCGATCCCCACTGGGGTCAGCGGGTCGTGGCCGCCGTAGTCGGCGACGTCACCGAAACCGACCTGACGAACTGGTGCGCTGATCGGCTGGCCCCCTTCAAACGTCCGAAACAGTGGCACCTGGTGGCCGAACTGCCGCGCAACTCAATGGGTAAGATCCAGCGCCGCGCCCTCCCCCTCTGATCCGGGCGCCCCCCAGGGGAGGGGGCGCCGCGCCGCCCCCGGCCGAGTGGGGGCGGGGGGGCGCCCCCCCCGCCGGGGGGGGGGGCCCCCCCCGCCGGGGGGGGGGG
>CAZVYU010000052.1:0-16425 GCA_964631645.1 uncultured Actinomycetes bacterium | reverse complement strand
CGGGCAGCCACACGTCGAAGATCGAACCGGGGTCTGCGTTGTCGCGCACCGACACCGATCCCCCGTGCCGGGTCACGATCGCCGACACGATGCTCAGACCCAGACCGGTGCCACCGGCCGCGCGGGTCCGGCTCGGGTCGCTGCGGAAGAATCGTTCGAAGATCCGCTGCTTCTCGTCGTCCGGTATCCCCGGACCCTGGTCGGAAACACTGAAGCGCACCCATCCGGGAGTCTGGCTGTCGACCTCGACCGAGATGTCGCCGGCACCGTACTTGAGTGCGTTCGACACGAGGTTCGTCATCACCTGATGCAGGCGGGCCTGGTCGCCGATCACCACTGGCACCGCATCTCCCACCGGGCGCAGACGGATGCGCCTGTCGTCGCCGTTCAGATGAACCCGAGCGCTCTGGACGACGTCATTCGCCAGCTCCAACAGATCCACGCGGCTGCTCTCCAGCGGCCGCTGCTCATCCAGTCGCGCCAACAGCAGCAGGTCATCCACCAGCGCCCCCATCCGCTGCGACTCTCCTTCGACGCGACCGAACGTGTCCGACACTTTGTCCGGCTCGATGGCCCCCTGCCGGTACAACTCGGAGTACCCGCGGATCGTCGTCAGCGGAGTGCGCAGCTCGTGGCTCGCGTCGGCAACGAAGCGACGCATGCGCTCTTCCGACGCACGCGACTCCGTGAGCGCCTGATCCCGCTCGTCCATGCTGCGCGCGATGCCGTCGATCATGGTGTTGAACGCCAACGACAGCTGCCCCACCTCAGTTGATGGTTCGTACAGCGGCACGCGCCGCGACAGGTCGCCCGCCGCGATCTCTCCGGCTGTGCTCTCGACCTGGGCCAACGGGCGCAGACTGCGACGCACGGCGAAGAACGCAACCAGCGCAAGGACGACCAGCACCAAGACACCGATGATCGCCTCGGTGATCACCAGCCGGGCGACGGTCTCGTCAACCTCGGCCAGCGGTTTGGCGTAGAAGACGGTGCCCTCCGGGATGGACTGCGCGATCAGGCGCCACGAGCCACCGTCCCCGGGAACGGTGACGGGGTTTCCCCGCGTGGCGGGGACAGCGGTCAGGTCCGGGGCTCCTGATCCATAGGGACGGCTCAGTACCCGGGTCGTGCCGTCCGGGGCACGCACCGCGACGTAGAACTCGGCCGGCAGGCCACGGGGGTCGTCGTCGGTCGGGACCGATGTGTGCAGGGCGGTGGTGGTCTCGAAACGGGGGCCCCGTCCGGGCATCATCGGGCGACCATCGTGATCGTCACCGGACACCGCCCGCAACTGCTGGTCGATCTGTCCGATCAGGTAACTGCGCAACGACACCGCGGCCAGCGTGCCCGCGGCGAGCAGCGCCAAGCCACCCAGCACGACCACGATGACGACCAGCTGGGAACTGAGCGGCCGTCGCCGCCACCAGCCCACGTCAGGACTCCGGCGTTCGCAGCACGTAGCCGAACCCTCGGACGGTGTGCAGCAGTCGAGGCTCCGTCGTGTCGACCTTGCGGCGCAGGTACGACACGTAGGACTCGACGATCCCGGACTCGCCCTCGAAGTCGTAGTGCCACACCCGGTCCAGGATCGTGTTCTTCGACAGGACCCGGTCGGGGTTGGCCATGAACAGGCGCAGCAGGTTGAACTCAGTGGGGGTCAGCTCGACCAGTTCGCCGTTCTTGCGGACCTCGTGACGATCCTCGTCGAGTTCGAGGTCGGCCACGCTGAGCCGGGCCGCCACGCTGGCCGGACGTTTGCCCGCCCGGCGCAGGAGCGCCTCCAATCGGGCGATCACTTCTTCCAGGCTGAACGGCTTCGTGACGTAGTCGTCACCGCCCACGCTGAGGCCGCGGACCTTGTCCTCGGTCGCGTCCCGCGCGGTCAGGAACAGCACGGGCGCGTCCTGACCCTCTGACCGCAGTTTGTGGACCAGTTCGAAGCCGTCGAAGCCCGGCATCATGACGTCGAGCACCATGGCGTCGGGACGTTCCTTGCGGGCCTTGCTCAACGCGTCGCGACCGTCGACAGCCGTCACCACCTCAAACCCGGCGAACCGCAGACTGGCGGCCAGCAGGTCCAGGATCGTCTGCTCGTCGTCGGCGATCAATAGACGGCCGCGCGGCACGGAGGTGGTCACGGGGTCCATCATGCCGACCCGCCGTCGCTCAGGTCGTACAGAGTGGTCCCGTCGACGGTTATGGCGGTGAAGTTCTGCTCCACCCATGAAGTGATCTGCGAGCCTCCGGCCCCGCCGGGGCCCCCGCCCATCCCTCCCGATGCGATGAACCAGTGGATCTTGCCGTCCTGTACCAACCGCTGGAACTGCGCGAGGGTCGGCGATGGGTCGCTGCCATTGAAGCCGCCGATCGGCATGACGGAGTACCCACTGGCCAGTTGATACCCCGACGCGTTCTGCGAGCCGATGGCCGCTGCCACCCACTCGTAGTCCGAAGCGTTGTCGGTCAGCGTCTCGACCAGAGTGCTCGACGGCGTGCTCGCATCCAAGAGGCCGCCGCCCGGACCGCCCGTGGCCTGCCCGCCGGTGGGCGCGAAGCCGGGTGCGCCGCCGGGCGCGCCACCGGGTGCGCCACCGGGACCGCCGCCGCCCGGGCCCCCTCGACCGCCGGCAACCTGCGGTCCGGCGGTGGGCAGTGATCCGGTGTGGGGAGTCAGTACCGTCTGCGCGGTGAACAGGAACGGTCCCACGAACAGTAGAACGACTGCCGCGAGCGCGGTTCCTTGCTGCCACCGACCAGCCACCGGCAGGATCATCAGCGCGGCGGTCATGAACGAGCCGATCGCCACCACGAACCCAGCTGTGGCGTACAGGCCACCCGCCTGGGTCAGGAGCCAGGTGGCGTAGAGCCCCGACCCGCCCACGACTGCTGCGAGGGCGTACCGCTCCAGCGGATGAGCGCGGCGCGACCAGAGGAGGCTGGCCCCGATCGCCACCAGCGCGGCGATCGCGGGGGCCAGGGCGATGGCGTAGTACTCGTGGATGATCCCGGACGCGAAGCTGAACGTGGCCCACGTGACGACCAGCCAGCCGGTCCACAGGATCAGTCCGGCACGCTGCACCGACAGCCGCGAGTGGTGCCGCACGACCCAGAAGCCGAGTGCCGCCAAAGCGAAGGCTGCGGGCAGCAACCAGGCGATGCCGCCGGACCAGCCCGCGTCGAACATGCGGTGCCAGCTGGTCTCACCCCACATACCGCCGCCTGTGGCCGCGCCGCCGGGGACGACGCTGCCCGCCTCGTCGCCGGTGATCCGGCCTAGGCCGTTGTAGCCGAGGATCAGCTCCCAGGCGCTGTTGGTCTGTGAGCCGCCGATGTACGGCCGGGAGTCCGCGGGCCACAGTTCGACCAGAGCCACCCACCAGCCGCCGGCCACGACCATCGCCGCGAAGGCGATGACCAGGTCCCGGATCCGCTTACCGAAGCCGGTGGGGGCGGCGGCGAGGTAGGCGATCACGAACGCGGGCAGCACCAGGAATGCCTGCAAACTCTTGGTGAGGAAGGCGAATCCGACCAGGACCCCGGCGAAGGCCAGCCAGCGCCAACTGGCGGCTTCAGTGGCCCGCACGACGGCATACGCCGAGGCCACGAGCAGAAGCACCAATAGCGCGTCGGGATTGTTGAAGCGGAACATCAGGGCAGCGGCGGGGGTCAGGGCCAGAACCAGACCGGCCAGTAGTCCGGCGTGGACGCCGTACCAACGCTTCACCGCGGCGTACAGCAGCACGACGGTGCCCACCCCCATGAGCGCCTGGGGCACCAGCAGGCTCCATGAGTTGAGGCCGAAGATCTTGACCGAGAGTGCCATGATCCAGATCGACGCGGGGGGCTTGTCCACCGTGATCGAGTTGGCCATGTCCGACGAGCCGAACAGGAAGGCCGTCCAGTTGTCGGCGCCGGCCTGCGCGGCGGCGGAGTAGAAAGCGTTGGCCCATCCCGAGGCGGCCAGGTCCCATAGGTAGAGAACGGCGGTCAGGCCCAGCAGGCCCGCAAGGGCGTAGCGAGTCCAGCGTGACTGCTTCTGTGACGGTGCTGCGGTGGCGGTCACAGCGGTTTCGGCGACGGCGGTCATGAGTTCTCCTTGGTGCGGTTGAAGATCCAGGAACGGAAGAGCAAGAAGCGCACGAGAGTGGCGACCAGGTTGGCGACTGTGAGAACCGCCAACTCCACTCCTGCCCCCGGCTCAGGGGCGAATGCGTGAAGCACCGCAAGGGCACCGCTGGTGATCAACAGCGCGATGGCGAGGACGGCGTACCCCTGCGCCTGTTGCCGCCAGCGGCCGCGGCGGCCGCGCACGCCGAAAGTGAATCGTCGGTTCACCGCAGTGTTGGCGAAGGTGGCGACCAACAGCGCCGTGACGTTGGCGGCCTGCGCAGGCAGCGCCAGTCGGAACAGCAGATACAGCAGGCCGAACAGGGCAGTGCTGGCCACGCCGACGAGGGCGAAGCGCACGAGATTGCCCAGCAGGGTGCGGTCCGGTTCCGGCAGTTCTTCCCGCTGGGTCAGGTGATCGACCGACAGTCGGCCGGTGGCGAAGCCGCGCATCAGCCGAGCGATGCCGCGCATGTCGCCGGTGGCGGTCTCCCAGATGTCGACTCGTGAGTCGGGATCGTCGATCCAGTCGACCGGGACCTCGTGGATCCGCATGCCTGCGCGCTCGGCGAGGGTCAGCAGTTCGGTGTCGAAGAACCAGTCGTTGTCCTGAACGAGGGGCAGGAGTTCGGTGGCGCGGTCGGTGCGGATCGCCTTGAAGCCGCACTGGGCGTCGCTGAAGTGGACCCGCAGTGTCGTACGAAGCAACAGGTTGTAGGAGCGGGAGATGAACTCGCGCTTGGCGCCGCGGACCACCCGTGATCCTTTGCCGAGCCGCGTGCCGATCGCCACGTCGCTGTGGCCGCTCAGGAGGGGTGCGACGAGCGGGAACAGGGCGTCGAGGTCGGTGGACAGATCGACGTCCATGTAGGCCACGACGGTGGCGTTCGATGTGGTCCAAGCCTGGCGCAGTGCCCGGCCGCGGCCTTTGGCGTCGAGCCGCACCGCCTGCACCTGCGGGTAGCGAGCGGTCATCTGCTGGGCAACGGTCCAGGTCTGGTCGGTGCTGGCGTTGTCCGCGATGGTGACCCGGGCACCGAGTGGGAGTGTCGCGAGCCGGGTGACCAGCCGTTCGACGCAGTCGGCGAGGGCCGCCTCCTCGTTGTAGACCGGGATCACGATGTCCAGGTCCAGCGTCTCGACATGGGTCTGAGCGGGGATCCGGACGGCCACCTCGCTCGTGAGCGTCTGTTCCATGCCCCGCACTCTGGCCCCCCAACCTGAGTGAACCCTGAGAACGTCGTGCGCACCACCTCCGAGCGGCCGCTCCGCCCCAGGGGACCGCAAACCTCGCGCATACGCGCGTTCCTCGGGCATGGAGGGGGTCGTACGCCCGAGGTGTGTGTTGACGCGCGAGGTTTGCGGTCCCCCGGGGCGCAGCGGGGGAGACGGTGGCGAGGTGCGGGGGGGCGGGAGCGGTCGGTCGGAGTCAGGGCGTGAGTTGGCGGCCGGAGTCGTCGCAGGGGAGGGGAACCCCCGGGTACTGCTGGGCGAAGTCGGAAGCTTCGGCTGCGGCGACCCGCGTCATGTCCGTGGGTTCGGTGTCGATGAGTCCCCAGTACGGAGAGTCGAGCTCGGTGATCACCACCAGCAGGCCGGTGAGCATCGTGGCCACGACGGCCAATCCCGCGATGTGCAGCCACGTGCGGTTCGACGGCAGGTTGGAGAAGGCCAACGCGATGATGCTGGCCGACACCGCGGCCAAGAGGAACAGCACGATGGGTTCGGGGATGGACGGTCGGGCCTGCACCAGACGTGTGCTGCGAGCGGCGGCGCGTTCCCGGTCGGCGGAAAGGAACTCCCGACCGACTGACGTCCCGGGCCCGGTCTTGGTGATGAGCTCGCCCGCGGTGGTGGCCAGCTGATCTGTCCAGGGGTCGACCTCGTCGGCGGTGACGTCGCCGCCGGTTCCCATGATGGCCCACTCGGGTCCAGAGATCGCACGTGCGTAGCAGACCAGAGTGGCTTCCAGATCCCGCCGCTGAGTGGCGTCGGGCAGCAACTGGGCCAGATCCCCTTGGTAGTCGACCGCCACCGCCTCGGCGTGCGCCTTGACCGCCGCGTTCTGGAAGGACGCCCACGTGTTCACGAGCGCGAAAGACAGGACGAGGCTGGTGATCGTGACCACCGGGGCGATGAGGTTGCGGAAGTCCGACGCTGTGTCCTTGCGCTCGTCCTGGTCCTGCTCCTGGTCGTCGGCGTCCGCCTCGGCTTCGGCCTCTTCGGCGTCGACCGCGTCCCGGGCTTCACCCGTGGGCTCGCTCGTGGACCCGGTAGCGAGGCCGTCGGTCGACTCGTCGCTGTCACCGGAATCGCCGAAGACGCGCCGGGCCCCAGGACTCAGCACCACGCCGACGATCAGAGCAGTCAGCGGAACGACGATCACCACCCACAGCGGCAGATAGTGCATGACCGTCCTTCCGACGTCGTCACTGTAGGGGAGCGGCGGCCGTGATGGCGGGCCGGGCACAATGGCACCATGTCTGCCGATCTCGCTGTCGCCACGGGCGCTGCGCTCGTGGTCGGCATCGTGGTGGGCGGGGGTCTGCGCTGGCTACTGGGCCATCGGACTCACCTGAGCTGGTCGGCCAGCGTGCTGGCCGGGATCGCCGGCGCGTTCCTGGGGGCGTCGATCGCGTCGGGGCTGAACGCGCTACTGGGACGCCCGTTCCAGGGTGGATACCCGCTGCTGATCCTGGTCGCCTCGGTGCTGGGCACGCTGGTGATCATCGCCATTGCGACCGCCCTGACCCGGCCACCCGAGCCGACCGTGGCCGAGCTGATCGCCGGCGGTGAAGCCGCGGATGTGGAGTTCAAGTCGACCGCCCGATTGAACACCCACAGCGGGCAACGGGACGAGAAGATCGAGCTCATCGTCGCCAAGACCGTCTCGGCGTTCGCCAACAGTCGTGGCGGGCGCTTGGTCATCGGGGTTGCCGACGATGGCGAAGTGCTGGGCCTGGATGGCGACCTGCAGTTCATGAAGCAACGTGACGTCGACCGGTACGAGTTGTGGCTGCGCGACTACCTCAGCCAGACGATCGGCGGAGCCGCAACCAGCGCGCTGGTCGTCACGTTCCCGGAACTGTCCGGCCGGGAGGTGTGTCTGGTGCGGGTTCCCCCCGCGAGCCGCCCGGTCTTCGTCGTGCCGCGCAAAGGCGAGGGTCCGCAGTTGTGGGTGCGGGTCGGCAACTCCACGCGCCAACTTCCACTCGACCAGGCGCTGGCCTACGCGTCGGACCGCTTCGGCCGCCGCGGATTGCGCCTCCCCCGCTGACTGTCGACAGGGTGCGTCAGCGGTTGGACCTGGTCGAGTGCCGGCTCCTCCTCCGTTGCCCACGACGTCTGCTTTCCCACTGAGCGTCGCGAAGAACTGAATGGCGGCCAACTCGTGCCGAGGTCCCAGGGTGTGCCACGACTCTGAGTGGGTCGGTCAGCCACCTTCCCGCTCGTCTGGTGGGAGGACGCCCTATGCGTTCGGAAGTAGGACTGCGCAGTGAGCAGACAGCTGGTGCGCCCGAACGAAGCCACGTGGACTCGGTCGTCGGCCTGCTGGCGGCCAGCGAGCTCATAGAGGATGTTGGATCAAGGAGCCGACGTCCCTCGTTCCTTGGAATGGGATGACTCCAGCACGATGATCGAAGGGCGCCCATGTCTGACCCAATGGAGAACCCGCTCTCTCCGGGCCTCTATGAAGAGATCCTGACGTCTCGATTGGAACAACTCCTCGGCGATCAGTTGATCGACCAGGCACTGCCTGACATCTCCGATCTCAACACTGCGGAGGCCGCGGATCGGTTGACCCTCCACGTCGCGGCACTCATCGAAAGAACCATCGCGGCCCTGCCGGAGGCCACGCGCGTCGCGAAGGGCAGCGAACTCATTCGGACGATCGGGCAGGGGCTGGAATCGCTGGCACCTCGACTGGGTATCGCGCAGGACCTTCCTCCGGCCACCGCAAGAATGCTCCGAGCGCTCAACCGCGCGAATCCCGACGGCAGCGCCGCTCGGGTTGGGCCGCCTGAGGTGCCCCTGTTGGACACCACCCTCCTCACCAATGCCCGAGGCGAGCCGTCTTTGTCGCGTGCGATCGGAACGGAGATCGAATCGGCCGACCGGATTGACGCGATCATCGCGTTCATCCGTTTCACGGGAATTCGACCATTGCTGGAGGCGCTGTCCCGGCACACCGCTCAGGGCAAACCGCTGCGGGTCCTCACGACGACGTTCACCAACTCCACCGAGCCTCGTGCCTTGGAGGCCCTGCGCGACATCGGCGCCCAGATCCGGATCTCCTACGACACCAAGACGACCCGGCTGCACGCCAAGTCCTGGATCTTCCATCGACATTCCGGCGCCTCAACCGGCTACGTCGGTTCGTCCAACCTCAGTCACGCCGGCCAGGTGATGGGACAGGAGTGGAACATCCGCGTCAGCGGGCGGAGGAATCCGGCCGTTCTGAGGAAACTTGAGGCTGCTTTCGAGGGAGCGTGGCGGAGCGGCGATTTCCGTGACTATGACCCGGAGGAGTTCGCGCAAGCCGTGGCTCGCGGGAAGCGTGCGGATGCTCGGCGTGAGACGCTCCTGCCGATCGAGCTGAGGTTGGAACCGTTCCAAGAACGACTGTTGGAGAAGGTGGAGGCTTCCCGGCAGAAGGGGTACCACCGGAATCTCCTTGTTGCCGCGACGGGGACCGGCAAGACCGTCATGGCGGCGGTGGACTACGCACGTCTCAGACAACGACTCCCGCGTGCCCGACTGCTGTTCGTCGCCCATCGTGAAGAGATCTTGGATCAGTCTCGGGCGACCTTTCGGCTGGCTCTGCGGGAGCCCACATTTGGGGAGAAGTGGGTCGGTGGTGAAAGACCGGTTCAGTTCGAGCACGTCTTTGCGTCTGTTCAAAGCCTGAACGCGGCTGGCATTGAACGCATCAACCCCGCTCACTTCGACGTGGTCATCGTTGATGAGTTTCACCACGCGGCGGCACCGTCGTACGAACGGTTGCTGTCCCGATTGGAACCCCGAGAGCTCCTGGGATTGACGGCAACGCCTGACCGGGCCGATGGAATGCCCATCCTGCACTGGTTCGGCAATCGGGTAGCTGCAGACCTGCGCCTGTGGGACGCAATCGATCAGCAACGTCTCGTTCCCTTCCAGTACTACGGCGTCCACGACGGGACGGACCTCACGGCTGTGCCGTGGCGGCGGGGGATCGGCTACGACATCACAGAGCTCGGAAATGTGTACACGGCCAACGATGCGTGGGCGCGCACGGTCATCGCGCAGACCCAGCGATTCGTCGGCGACGTGCACAGCATGCGGGCTCTGGGCTTCTGCGTGAACGTGTCGCACGCGCGCTTCATGGCCCACCACTTCAACGAAGCCGGTGTTAAGGCCATCTCCATCACCGGCGAAACGCCGGACGACGAACGGCGGGCGGCCCTGACCGGCCTGAGAGACGGCAAGATCAACGTCGTATTCAGCGTGGACCTCTTCAATGAGGGGGTCGATGTGCCGGCCGTCGACACGCTGCTGATGTTGCGTCCCACCGAGAGTGCAACAGTGTTCATGCAGCAACTAGGGCGGGGGCTGCGTCAGTCCGACGGTAAGAGCGTTTGCACGGTTATCGACTTCATCGGGCAGCACCGCAAGGAGTTTCGGTTCGATTCCCGATTCCGGGCTTTGTTCTCCCTCTCGCGGAAGGACCTCGAGAAGGGAGTGAAGGACGGCTTCACGTTCCTTCCGGCGGGATGTGACTTCTGGCTGGATCGTGTCGCTCAGGAGATCGTTCTCCGAAGCCTCAGAGAATCCCTGCCCAGCAGCTGGCGACAGCGGGTCGCTGAGTTGAATGGGCTCATCGCTCAGGGCTATGAGCCCCGACTCGCGACCTACCTGACGGAGTCGGGTCTCGATCTCGAGGACGTCTACGGGAACAATCGCGGTTGGTCGGACCTCCTTGAGGCGTCGGAGGCCCAGACCCGTCCACGCGGACCCAACGAGTCCGCGTTGAGAAAGGCGATCGGCCGACTGGTGCACATAGATGACGAGGAACGACTCGTGGCATACGAGAGATTCGCGTCGGCCCCTACTCCACCCACTCCGGAATCGGAACTGGAGCACACCCTGTTGCGGATGTTCGTGGTGAGTCTGGCCGGGCAGGTACTGCCGGGTCGGAGTCTTGAGGACGCAGCCGCGTTGGTCTGGGAGCACCCGCAGGTCCTCAGCGAGATTCGCGAGTTGATGCCCGTCCTGCGGGACCGCGCCGACCATGTGCTGGAGCCGCTCGCCAAGCGCCCCGATAATCCGCTGCGAGTGCATGCTCGATATACCCGCCAGGAGATCTTGCTCGCCATGCAGCAAGGTGCTGGCACGAAGTCTCCGGAGTGGCGCGAAGGAGTGAAGTGGGTGGCAGACCAGCAGGCGGATCTCTTCTTGGTCACCCTGAACAAGTCAGCCAAGAGGTTCTCTCCCTCAACCCAGTACCGGGACTACGCGATCAGCTCTGATCTCTTCCACTGGGAAAGCCAGTCCACGACGAGCGCGAACTCTCCGACTGGTCAGCGGTATCAACAGCACGCGGCTCGTGGCTCAGAAGTGCTCCTCTTTGCGCGGATGGCCAGCGACGATCGCGCGTTCTGGTTCTTGGGGCCGGCCACGTATGTGAGCCATGAGGGCGAGAAACCCATGGCGATCACGTGGAAGCTGACGTATCCACTTCCCGGCGACCTCTACGCCGACTTCGCTGCTGCCGCGGTGGCGTAGAAGGGCTCCGGCGAGCGGACGGATCTCCTGCTCGCCGCCGTCCGGTTGGCGCGGCGACGTCAGGTGAGTCGCAGCGTGTGCCGGAAGGTCGCGATCAGCGCCGCCGCCACCGCCAGCGCGAGGATGCCCGGGATCACGAGACCGGCGCGCGGACCGTAGACGTCAGCCAACACCCCGACCAGCGGAGCCCCCAGCGGCGTGGTGCCGAAGAACACCGCCAGGTACAGGGCCAACACCCGGCTGCGATGGGAATCGTCGGTCCGCGTCTGCAGGTAGGAGTTGGCGCCGGTCATCATCGTCAACGCACTGATGCCGCACAGCGTGAGCGCTGCCCCGAACAGCCACTCGTTCGGCGCCAGGCCCGCGACCACCGTGCTCACACTCAGCGCGACTGCCGCCGCCGCGATGGTCCGCAGATCGGTGCGGCTGCGGCGGGCCGACAGCAGCGACCCCGCCAACGAACCGATGGCCATTACCGACCCGAGGATTCCGAACACGATCGGGCCCGCATGGAACTCGTGGCTCGACATCAGGGCGGTGGTGAGTTGGAAGTTCAGCGCGAACATCGACACCAAGCCCGCGAGCGCGATCACGAACAGCAGGTCCGGATGTTCTCGCACGTGCCGCACGCCGTCGGCGACTCCTCCGGCGCGACGCGCGGAAGAACGGTTCTGGCTCGTCCGGATCCCGCTCAGCGCCCCGACCATGGCCAGGAACGAGGCCGCCGCGATCAGGAACACCCAGCCCGTTGACGCGAAGGCGATCACCAGACCCGCCAACGCGGGCCCGACGAGCCGGGCGACGTTCAGGGATGCACTGTTCAACGAGACCGCGTTGACCACCTGATCCCCGGGGACGAGGTCGGACACGATGCTGGCCCGGGCCGGTCCGTCGAGTGCCGTGATGAGCCCCAGGATCGCCGCAGCCACCAGAAGCAGCGTCGGCGTCACCAGGCCGGTGATCGTCAGCGCCGCCAACAGCAACGCCTGCAGCGCCAGGGCTCCTTGGGTGAGCATCAACAGTCGGCGGCGGTCACAGCGGTCAGCGAGCACGCCCGCCCAGGGCCCGACCAGAAGCATCGGGAGGAACTGCAGCGCGGTCACCGCGCCCAGCATGATCGCGTTGTCGGTGAGCGCCAGCGTGAGCCACGACTGACCCACCCGATACATCCACGTACCGGTGTTGGCGGCGAGCATGCCCAGGGCGTACCGGCGGTAGCGGGCGATACTCAGTGAGGCGAAGGTTCGGCCAGTTGTTCGAGCAGTGGGATCGCTGCCAGGAGCGTCTGGCGATCCGACTCGGTCAGTTCCGTCAGTCGGCGGCGCAGCCAACGGTCGCGGGCCTCGCGGTACGTGTCCACCCATTGCACGGCCCGGTCGGTCACCGTGATCAGACACTGCCGCCGATCGCTCGGGTGATCCTGTCGGGTCACCCAACCGTCGTTTTCGAGGGTAGCGATGATCCGTGACATGGTCGGCGGCCGCACGTGTTCCCGGGCGGCGAGGTCGCCGGGGGTCATGGGGCCGTCCTGCATCAGGTTGCCCAGCACGGCCAGTTGGCTCGGAGTGAGTTGATCGTCGTGGCGTTCCTGGCGCAGTCGGCGCGACAGTCGCATCACCGCCGTCCGCAGCCGCGGGATGGCGTGTTCCTGCTGTTCGTCCAGTGTCATCGCGCGACCCTTTCCGGCGAGTGGCGGTTGGGATCATAGCGGTCTTTCGTTAGCGGAAGTAGTTACTTGTGCTAACGGTATGCCCTGATGGAACATTCCTCACCACCTCGTGGCCGGACCGTGACCGACTCGCACAGGGCTGACGCCTCACGATCCCGGACCCGCGGGGGCCCACCGCTCAGGTGCGGCAAGCAAGGGCGCGCTCGAGCCGAAGGTCCACGTGATCGTGAGGTGTTCGCCCTGCCTCCGCGCCATGACGCGCCCAGATCACGTGGCGAGCCGTGAGGCCGGGCGGGGATCGCCCCTCCAACGGCCGGTGCGAGGATGGGGGCATGTCCTACCGCTGCTTCGACATCGAGGTCACCGACAAGGTCGCCCACATCCAGCTGTCCCGTCCCGACGAACTCAACACGATGGTTCCCGAGTTCTGGAACGACCTCCCGATAATCGCCGCCGAACTCAGCGACTCCGGAGCTGTACGTGCCGTGGTGATCTCGTCGACCGGTCGACACTTCAGCGCCGGGATGGACCTGTCGGTCTTCACCAGCACGAACCTGATGGGTGATGGCGAAGCCGGTCGCCGCAATGCCGGGTTCAGCCAGTTGGTGCGGCGGCTGCAGGACAGCTTCACCGCGCTCGAGCAGACGCGGATGCCGGTCCTGGCCGCCGTGCAGGGCGGCTGCATCGGTGGTGCGGTCGACATGGTGTGTGCCGCCGACATGCGCTACGCGTCCGAGGACGCCTTCTTCGTCGTGCAGGAGACGGCCATCGGCATGACCGCCGATGTGGGCACCCTCCAGCGCCTGCCCAAGCTGATCCCCGACGGGGTGGCGCGTGAACTGATCTATACCGGTCGCCGCATGTCGGCCCAGCGCGCCTTCGAGGTGGGACTGGTCAACCAGGTCTTTCCCGACCACGAGTCGTTGGTGGCCGGAACCCTGGCGATCGCACGCGAGATCGCCGGCCACAGCCCCCTGGCGATCTGGGGTTCCAAGGAGGCACTGGTCTACGCGCGCGACCACTCGGTGACCGACTCGCTGCATCAGATCTCGTTGTGGCAGAGCGGTGCGTTCCAACCCGCCGACATGATGGAGTCGTTCGCCGCCAAGGGCGAGAAGCGCGCCCCGGACTACCCGGATCTGCCGGCGACCCCCACGTTCGGCTGACGATCACTGGGGCACGGTGACGCGGCGCAGCCCCGCCGCCGCTGTCACCGCGCACAGCATCAGCAGAGCTGCGGCCACCAGGAGGGCATCGGTGATCCCGTCCAGGTAGGCCTGCTGGGCCAGTGCTTGAATCGGCGCGCCACACACTGAGCCGACCTCGTCCAGGGCGCCGGCCACGATGTCACCGAGCAAGTCCTCGTCACTCGGGCACTCGGGCCCACCGGTGGCGTTCCAGGACTGGGCGACCAGGCCCGCGACCAGCGCACCCACCACCGCGATCCCCAGCACGGCGGCCACCTGGCTCAGCAGGTTCAGCAGTCCCGAGCCCCCACCCTGGCTTTCTCGTGGCACGTGGGTCAGGACTCCGGCGGACAGACTGGCGACCGCCAGCCCGAATCCCGCCCCCACGGCGACGAACGCCACCATGAGCGCCGGCACCGCGTTGTAGAGGTCGGAGACGCCCAACCCCAGCGTTCCCAGTGCGAGGAGTGCGAATGCGGTGCCAGCTGTGACGCCGATCCCCAGCCGTCGCACGAGCCACGCGGCGCCGGCGGCGGCTCCGGTGGCAGCCAGTGCGGGTGGGATGTCGAACGCGCCGGCCTGAAGCGGCGTGAACCCCAGACCGTTCTGCAGCAGCATCGTCTCCTGGTAGGCGACGCCGGTGAAGATCAGAGCCAGGGCCCAGCGCAGACCGAGCAGCAGGGGAACCGGTCGCCGCCTCATGATGTCCCAGTCGATCAAGGCGCGCCCACTGCGTTGCCGCCTGACGAACAGGGACCACGCGAAGAGTCCGACCCCCACGCACCCCAGGACAAGGGGAACGGATGCATCGGCGGTGGCTAACTGGTTGACACCGAGAACGATCATGAAGGTGGCGAAGATCAGCAGGGCGCTTCCGTAGGCGTCCACACCGTCAGCCTCGGCACCCAGCGACGGGGGGTGATCGATAAGCACGATCATGGTGACGATCATCGCCGGGATGATTGCGGCGACGAAGACCCACCGCCATCCGGCGGTCTCGATGATCCATCCGCTGAAGGCGGGCGCGACCAGGGACGCAGCCGAGGACAGGGCTGTCCAGGCACCCACGACCGTGGCCACCTGGCGGGCCGGGACGCCGCCGCTGAGGATGCCCAGACCGAGTACGAGGATCCCCGACGCCCCTGCTCCGCTCAGCACCCGACCACCGATCAGGACCTGGATGGAGGGCGCCGTCGCCGTGACGATGCCGCCCAACACGAAGACTGCCAAGGAGGCTCCGAGCATCCGTCGTCGTCCGAGCCGATCTCCCGCCGCACCCCACGGAAGGGCGACCGCGGCAGCTGTCAGCATGTAGGCGATCTGGGTCCACTGCAGGCCCATGGCATTCGCGTCCAGCGTGTCCCTGATGGTGGGCAGCGCCACGGTGACCGCACTGCCGTCGAGTGTCACGAAGAACTGGGCGGTGATCAACGCCACGATGGTCACCCGGCCGACCGTCCGCGTGGACGTCGGTTCGGGGGGCAGAGTCACCCCCGGAGTATCCCGGCCCGTGGCCCCGGGCGGGGAGCAATCCACTCATGCGGTGGCAACGCCGGCCGTCGGGGTTCTACGGTCGAAGGGAGCCGGAACGCCCGGCTGTGGCAGTGGTGGAGGAGCCTTATGACGGAGTACTACGAAGAACTGTCCGACGCCGACCTGGGCATGGTCGGAGCCGAGGGCGTGGCCTACTCGTGCTCGCCCGAGTGCTGATTCGATAACGAGACGCGCGAAGCCCGGGCCTGGGGGTCCGGGCTTCGCTGTGTCCAGGGCTCGTCTCACCGGCGCCCGGGCCCGCCCTGCAGGGGACGGTTTTGGTCGCATGCGACCGAAACGGTCAGGTGCGACCGGAAGATCCAGTCGCCTCTCACGGTTGTGGTCGCAGTTGGTCGAGTGGGACGGCCGGGGGACGGTTCTGGTCGCTTGCGACCGAAACCGCCTCGTCGGGTGGGGCCCTGGGGACGGTTTTGGTCGCATGCGACCGAAACGGTCAGGTGCGACCGGAAGATCCAGTCGCCTCTCACGGTTGTGGTCGCAGTTGGTCGAGTGGGACGCCGGGGGGACGGTTCTGGTCGCATGCGACCGAAACCGCCTCGTCGGGTGGGACCCCGGGTGACGGTTCTGATCGCATGCGACCGAAGCCGCCTCGTCGGGTGGGACCCCGGGTGACGGTTCTGGTCGCTTGCGACCGAAGCCGCCTCGTCGGGTGGGACCCGGGTGACGGTTCTGATCGCATGCGACCACAACCGCCACTTGCGACCGGTTGGATCAGTCGCTTGTACCTGTTTCGGTCGCAGACTGTCGGCAGCCGGACCATCAAGCACGCGATTACGGGCTGGCGGGTTCAGGTGGTCCCGAACGCCAACACGTGCGGCGTCGCGGCGTGCACTGAGCCGGCCAGAGCCAGCATCACCCCGCTGATCCCCTGAAACAGTCCGAGCGGCTGTAGGCGGCAATCGGGAGGAACGCCGAGCCGCAGTTGCCTCCGTTCCGCCCGCTCGACCAGACCCGCGACCGCATGGTCGTATGAGGACTCGGCCACCAGCCCCTGGTCCCGCAGGAACCGCAAAACTTCAGTCCGCCCTGCCGCTCCGCAGCACAGGGTGTCGCGGGGCAGGACATCGTGACCCAACCGTGCTGAGGCCCGCTCAAGATCGCGGCCCACGTCGTTCACCAACGCTCGGGACAGGGCGATGCCCGCAG
>CAZVYU010000051.1:10846-16609 GCA_964631645.1 uncultured Actinomycetes bacterium | reverse complement strand
CCCCCAATCCGCGCATCGGTGGGACGCGTCACGATCGTGGCACGGATCCCCAGCGTGCCCCGATCCGCTGCTCAGAAACCGCCGAAACTGTCGACGGTCAAGCCCAGATAAGGGAAGACGGCCTTGCGCGTGGCCATGACCGCCGCGTCGAGCGGGTCGGCGGGGTTGTAGCCCAGGTCCCAGTTCTTGGGCCATGGTTCATACCCGTCGGTCATGCGGCTCGGGCCGGGGCGGCCCATCAGCGCCTGCACGTAGGCGCTCCAGCCCTCGGGGATCGCGGTGTCGGGCGCCAGGTCCTGTTCGGTGGCGATCGCCACGACATTGGTCCACGACCGGGGCACCACATCGACCCATTCGTAACCGCCGCCGCCGGTGGCCACCCACTTCCCGGCGGCGTACTTGTGGGCCCACCGGTGGATCGCCTCGGCCGCCATACGCTGCCCGTCGATGGACACCGCAAGACTGGCCAGGGGGTCTTCGAAGTGGGAGTCGGCGCCGTGCTGGGACACCACGATCTGCGGCCGGAACGCCCCCAGCACATGCGGCGTGATCGCATGGAACGCCCGCAGCCAGCCCTGGTCGCCGGTGCCTGCGGGCACGGCGATGTTGACCGCCGTTCCCAGTGCTTTCGGGCCGCCGATCTCGGTGGGCCACCCGGTCCCGGGGAACAACGTGGCCGGGCTCTCGTGGATGGACACGGTGAGCACTCGCGGGTCGTCCCAGAACGCGGCCTGCACGCCGTCGCCGTGGTGCACGTCCACGTCGATGTAGGCCACCCGTTCGACGCCCTGGTCCAGCAGCCACTGGATCGCCACCGACAGGTCGTTGTAGACACAGAAGCCGGACGATCGGTCCGGCATTGCGTGGTGCAGCCCGCCGGCGATGTTCACGGCATGTTCGGCCTCACCGGTGAACACCGACCGGGCCGCGGCCATGGTCGCGCCGCATACCCGGGCGGCGGCCCGGTGCATGTCCGGGAAGACCGGGGTGTCGGCGGTGCCGAGGCCGAAGCGCAGGTCGCTGTAGGACGGGTCGTCCGCTCCCTGCTTGACCGCGGCCAGCAGCTCCGGGGTGTGGACCCGCAGCAGTTGATCGTCCGAGGCGACCGGGATGTCCTCGTTGAGGTGGACGTGATCGGCGGCCAACAGGTCGAACTCGTTGATGAGCCGCCAGGCCAGTTCCACCCGGACCGGGCTGAGCGGATGGCCGGGGCCGAAGTCATAGGCCCGCAACGCGTCGGACCACGAGACGACGACCTGCTCACTCACGAGTCAGGATCCCAGTTCCTGGGATCGATCCCGCGCGGCTTCCAGCGCCGCCAGGAACGCTGCCCGCACGCTGTGCGATTCGAGTTCCCGCAACGCGGCCGCGGTGGTGCCGCCGGGGCTCGTCACCTGCTCGCGCAGCACGGTGGGATGTTGTCCGGTCTCACGCAGCAACTTGGCGCTGCCGAACGCGGTCTGGACCGCCAGTTGGGTGGCGGTCGTGCGGGGTAGACCCAGGTGCACGCCGGCTTCGATCATCGACTCGACCACGAAGAACAGATAGGCGGGACCACTGCCCGAGATGGCGGTCACCGCGTCCTGCTGCTTCTCGGGGACGCGGATGACACTGCCCACCGCGTCGAGCAGGGACTCGGCGCGATCCAGGTGTTCCTCGTCGCACGACGACCCCGGCGAGATCGCCGACATCCCCTCGTCGACCAGCGCCGGGGTGTTGGGCATGACCCGGACGACCGCGATACCCGCAGGCAGTCCCGCTTCCAGGAACGAGGTGGTGATCCCGGCGGCCAGGGACACGACGAGTGCCTCCGAGCGCAGGTTCGGGGCGATCTCGGCGAGCACTCCGGCCATGTCCTGCGGTTTGACGACCAGAACGACTGTGTCGGCGGCCGCGGCGGCGTCGGCGTTGGACGACACCGTCACGCCGTACCGCTCGGTGAGTTCCGCCGCCCGCTCCGGTCGCCGTTCGGCGATGATCAGGTCGTCGGGTCGATGACCCGCCCGCAACAACCCCGACAACAGGGTCTCGCCCATGACGCCGGCGCCGATGATCGCGATGCCCGCCATGGGGCCTCCTTCCGCCGCGCCGACTACTTCTTGGACGACAACGACTTGAGGAACAGCCCCATGTTGGCCGGCTTTTCGGCCATCCGGCGCACCATGTAGCCGTACCAGTCCTCGCCGTAGGGAATGTACACGCGCATCTTCTCGCCGGAGTCGGCCAACCGCTGCTGCTCCTCGGGCCGCACCCCGTACAACATCTGGTGTTCGTAGGACCCCTTGGCGCGGTCGTTGTGGATCGCCAGCGATTGGGCGATGTCCACCAGCCGCGGGTCGTGTGACGCGACCATCGGATAACCCTTTCCGGCCATAAGGATCTTCAGGCACCGGACGTAGGCCAGATCGACCTCGTGCTTGGACTGGTAGGCCACGTCCTCGGGTTCCTTGTACGCACCCTTGCACAGCCGCACGCGCGAGCCCTCGTACGCAAGATCCCGGCAATCTGCTTCGCTGCGATACAGGTAGGCCTGGATGACGGCCCCGACCGACGGGAACTCCTTGCGCAGTTCCCGCACGATGGCCAGGGTCGAGTCGGTGGTGGTGTGATCCTCCATGTCCAGGGTCACGGTGGTGCCCACGGCGTTCGCCTTGGCGGCGATCTGATGGGCGAAGTCCAGGGCGATCTTCTCGCCGTCGCCGGGCAGCGCCTGACCCACGGCGCTGAGCTTTACCGACACCTCCGCGTCGGAGGTCAGCCCGTTGGCGTCCAGGGCGGTGAGCAGGGCCAGGTAGTCGTCGCGGGTACGTTCCGCGTCGGCGAGTTCCAGCACGTCCTCGCCGAGTCGGTCGATGGTGGCCAACCGTCCGGTGGCGGCAAGTTCAGCCGATGCGGACACGGCGTCGGGGATCTGCTCGCCCGCGACGAACCGCATCACGACCTGGCGCGTGACCGGCAGCGACACCGACAGATCGCGGATCTTCTCGTTGCGCGACACCGTCAACAAGGTCTGGCGGAGCATGCGGCCTCCCGAGGCGAATCACTTACATGTGCAGGCTAATGGCCCGGGATCGGCGGTGCCCCACCCACTGGCAAACGCGGTTCGTCAGTCACTGGATGACGACGAAGAGGATGAGGACGACTTCAGGCCCTTGACCGGCTTCGTGGGGTCGAGCAGATCCTGGATCATCGGCGCGTAGATCCGCACCACCTGGTCCTCCGAGGCCGATGCCAGCGGCTCGAGCTTGATCACGTAGCGCGTCGCCGCCAGTCCGATGAGGTGGCTGGAGATCAGCGCCGCGCGCATCCGTGCGTCGGGGATGCCGACCGTGGCTGCTACCCGGTCGACCACCGACTCCTCGAGGAAGTCGCGCAACGACTGGGCGGCCTTGCCCGCCGACGCTCCGGCTTGGAACAGGTCGATGATCTGCTGCCGGGCGTCCTCGTCCTTGAGCACGTCGAACGTTCCGCGCACGATCCGTTCGCCCATGCCGTCGAGCCCGGGCGCCAGGAGTTCCGGCACCGAACGCGACGGATCGAAGGGCAGTCGCATCGCAGCAGCGAACATCTGTTCCTTGTTCGCGTAGTACTTCCGCATCACCGAGGGCGCCACTCCCGCCGCTGCTGCCACTCCACGCATGGTGGTGCGGGCGTAGCCCCGGGAGTGGAACGCCGCACGGGCTGCATCCAGTACCGCGTCGGAGACTTCGTCCTTGGCCACGTGATCACTTTAGGGAAGAGTCGGGACGCACGCGCCCCTTCCGACGCTCCTGCGTCGAAACCGCCATGTGCAGCCGGGCGAAGGCCAGCGCCTCGGCGAGGTCGGCCTCACGCTCTGCCCGCGACGACGCCTTGCGGGTGGAGACCTCGACGACCACGGTGCCGTCGAAGCCGCGGCGCGCCAACAACTCCAGCAACGGACCGGCCGGCTGGGTGCCGCGGCCGGGGATCAGGTGCTCGTCGCGGGCGGAACCGGACCCGTCGGCCAAGTGGATGTGGGCGAGACGGTCACCCAGATCCTCGGCCACCTTCACCGGATCGGACTGGCTGACGGAGGTGTGCGACAGATCCAAAGTGGTGTGGGGATAGTCCGCGTGCCGGACATCCCACCCCGGTGCATACGCCGCGACCTCCCGTGAACGGGCGCGCCACGGATACATGTTCTCGACCGCGAAGCGGATGTCGGTCTCCTCGCCCATCCGCTTCAGGCCCAGCACGAAGTCGCGGGAGTATTCGCGCTGCCAACGGAACGGCGGGTGCACGACCACGGTTGAGGCACCCAGTTTCTCCGCGGCGGCGCGGGCCCGGACCAACTTGCCCCAGGGGTCGGTCCCCCACACGCGCTGGGTGACGAGCAGACACGGGGCGTGAACCGCCAGGATCGGCATCGCGTAGTGATCGGAGAGGCGCTTGAGGGCCTCCGGGTCCTGGCTGACCGAATCGGTCATCACCATGACCTCGACACCGTCGTACCCCAGTCGGCCGGCGATCTCGAACGCGGCCGCGGTGGATTCGGGGTAAACCGACGCGGTGGACAGCGCGATCTTGGCATCCGGTACGCGCACCGCCTGGCGCCGGCGGCTCATCGGGCCCGCAAGCGGTCGATGACCGGGGTCATGGCCAGGATGACCAGGACGCCGACGGCCCCGACGCCCAGGGCGACGAGGAAGGGCTGCTCCAAGGTGACACGCATCGAGAAGAATTGTGACAGAGGCGGGATCACCAGCACAGCCGCGATTGCCGCCGCCATGGCTCCCACCACGCCGAGCCGGATCGCATTGAGGGGCCGTGCCGACTGCAGGAGGACACCCAACGCAATGACCAGCAGCGTGACGGTGGCATAGGTCTGGGCGGTGATGTCACCGGTCTGCGGGCTGACAATCAGATAGGTCACGAACGCCCCGGTGGCGCACACGATGCCCGACGGGATGGCGAACGTCAGCACCCGCCGGAAGAAGCCGGGACGGAACCGGTCGGTGTTCGGCATGAGCGCGAGGAAGAACCCGGGGACCCCGATGGTCAGCGACGACACCAGAGTCAGCTGGATTGGCTGGAACGGGAACGCAACGCCGAACACACCGGTGGCGAGGCTGATCACCATGGCGTAGATCGACTTGGTCAGGAACACGTCCGACACACGTTCGATGTTGCCCAGCACCCGGCGACCCTCGAACACGATCTGAGGCAGGGTCGACCACTTGTTGTCCAGCAACACGATCTGGGCCACGGCCCGGGTCGCCGGAGCACCCGAACCCATGGCGATGCCCAGGTCGGCCCGCTTGAGCGCGAGCACGTCGTTCACACCGTCGCCGGTCATCGTGACGGTGTGTCCCCGCTGCTGCAGCGCGTCGACCATGTGGCGCTTCTGTTCCGGAGTGACCCGGCCGAAGACGCTGTGGGTCTCGAGTTCGTCACCCATGGCGTCGATGGTGTCGGGCAGTTCACGCGCGTCGAACGGGTCGTCGGCGCCCGGGACCCCCGCCCGCGCGGCGATGGCGCCGACCGTGGCCGCGTTGTCGCCGCTGATGACCTTCACCGCAACATCCTGCTGACCGAAGAACGCCACCGTAGGCGCGGCCTCGGCACGCAGTTGCTGGTCGATGACGACCACGGCGAGTTCGGTGACCGGTGGCAACGGCGCATCGGCTGACGGCGGGGCGTCAGTCCGCCCGACCACGAGGACGCGCGCCCCACCGTCGGCGTATTCACTGGCCTGGGGCCACCAGGGTCGCCGGTCGACGTCGGCGATCACCATCTCGGGGG
>CAZVYU010000051.1:0-10746 GCA_964631645.1 uncultured Actinomycetes bacterium | reverse complement strand
CTGGCCTGGGGCCACCAGGGTCGCCGGTCGACGTCGGCGATCACCATCTCGGGGGCGCCGATGACGAAGGACCCCTGGTCGTAGGTCGCGGCGGACCATTTGCGGGCCGACGAGAACGGCACGGAATCCAGCAGTTTCCAGCTCGGGTCGGGGCAGGCATCGCGCAGCGCGTCCATGGTCGGGTTGGGGCGGGGGTCGGCCACTCCCAGCGCCCCGAGCACCTGGCGCACATCGGCGTCGTTCGCGCCGGCGAGCGGGATCACTTCGCGCAGGGACATTCCCGGGTCGGTGAGCGTGCCGGTCTTGTCGACACACACGACGTCGGTGCGGGCCAGCGCCTCGACGGCCGGCATCTCCTGCACCAGCGCCTTGCGCCGGGCCAGCCGGACCACCGCCACGGCCATGGCGATGCTGGTCAGCAGCACGAGCCCCTCGGGAATCATGGTGATCATCCCGGCGATGCTTCCCTGGATCGCCAGATCGAGTGGCTGATCGGCTCGCAGTTGGCTGATGACCAGCAAGATGCCGATCGGGACGATCAGGAACGACACGACCCGGATGAACTGGTTCACCGAGTCGCGCAGTTCCGAACTGGCCATCTGGTATTCCTTGGCGGCCGCCGTCAGTCCGGCGGCGAACGCGTCGGCACCCACCCGGGTGGCGACCATGCTGCCGGAACCGGCTGCCACGAACGACCCGCTCATGGCGGCGGCACCGACCTCTTTGTCCACG
This sequence comes from uncultured Actinomycetes bacterium, assembly GCA_964631645.1. Taxonomy (GTDB): domain Bacteria; phylum Actinomycetota; class Actinomycetes; order S36-B12; genus CAIWTL01. The sequence continues at coordinate 10,014 of CAZVYU010000051.1, read as the reverse complement.
GCGTCCGCTTCGCCGGTCAGCAGGCTCTCGTCGAGTTCGAGGCCGCGGCTGTCGGTGATCTCGCCATCGACCACCACCTGGTCGCCGGCGTTGAGCACGATGAGGTCGTCGCGCACTATGTCGCTGACGCTGACCGCGGTCTCGCGACCGTCGCGCACGACGGTCGGCTTGACCTCGCCGATGACGCTCAACTTCGCGAGTTCCCGGGACGCCCGGTACTCCTGGATGATCCCGATGCCGGTGTTGAAGATGATCACCAGACCGAAAAGCGCCTGCTTGGGCGGCGCGACCATGATCATCAGCACCCACAGCGTGCCGAGCAGCCCGTTGAACCAGGTGAAGGTGTTGGCCCGCACGATGTCGGCCAGGCTGCGGCTGCGGGGATCGGGCGCGTTGTTCGTCAACCCTGCCGCGACCCGTTCGGCGACCTGCTGCTGCGTCAGGCCCTGGCCGGCCGTCGGGACGACCGGCGCGATACCGGTCGTGGGCGCCGTCACTGATCGAGCCCGTCGAGGCGGCGCAGGATGACCCCTTCGCGTAGCGCCCAGGGGCTGATGTCGAGTTCGTCGATGTCGAGCAATTCCATGGCAGCGTCGGCGACGAGCGCACCGGCCACCAACTGGGATGACCGACCGACGCTGACCCCGGGAAGTTCGGCCCGCTCAGCGCTGGTCATGGCCGCCAGCTTGGGGATCCACTCGGCGAGATCGCTCTGACGCAGGGTCCGCCGCACGAAGGGACCTTCACTGGACGGCGCGGCACCGGTGATGCGAGCCAACTGTTTGAACGTCTTGGAACTGGCGACCGCACGTTCCGCGGGGCCCATGCGCTGCAGCCGGCCGACGGCCTGCGCCACTTCGGCGCGGGCGTGTTTGCGCAGGGCTCGCACCGACTTGGGGGTGGGCGGATCGCCGTCGAGCATGGTGCGGGTCAGGTGTCCGGCGCCCAGCGGCATCGAGAATGCGGTGTCCGGTTCCTCGTCGTTGCCGATCGCCACCTCGAGGCTGCCGCCACCGATGTCCAGGACGAGGAGCCGTCCCGCAGACCAGCCGAACCACCGCCGCACGGCGAGGAACGTGAGACGGGCTTCGTCCTCGCCGCTGAGCAGGGTGGTACTGATCCCGGTCGTGGCGCGCACATGCTCCAGCACCTCGTCACCGTTCACAGCCTCGCGGATGGCACTGGTGGCGAACGCCTCGATCCCCGTGACGCCCAAGTCTTCACCCTGGACCACGGCCTCACCCATGAAGCCGACCAGTTCGTCGACCGCGGCGTCATCGATACGACCGTCAGAACCCATGTGCTGCGCGAGCCGCAGTTCGATCTTCTGCGAGTGCGCGGGGACCGGTGCGGCGCCGTAGTAGGCGTCGACCACGAGCAGATGGACGGTGTTCGATCCGATGTCGATGACGCCCAGCCGCATTGCCCTACCGTACCGGGCGGGGGCGGGCCATCAGCCCGAGCAGGCGGGCTTGAGCGGGTCGTTGTAGAAGAAGTGGCGCGGATCGACGGGCTGACCGTTGACCGTGGTCTGGAAGTGCAGGTGGGGTCCCGACGACAGCCCGGTGCTGCCGACCTTGCCGATCAGCTGGCCCCGCTTCACCACCTTGCCGTTGATCCCGGGAGCGAACTCGCTCAGGTGCATGTACACCGACTCGACGCCGCCACCGTGGGCGATGCTGACCATGTTGCCCGCGCCACCGTTGTTCGGGTGCAGGATGGCGACGCCGTCGGCGACCGCGTAGATCGGGTCGCCCATGCCGTCGCCGGTGTCCCAGCCGTCGTGGCAGCGCATGTAGTTCAGCACCGGGTGCATCCGCATCCCCGGTTCGGTGCCGGGGTTGTTCCGCTCGGTGCGCCAGTCGTCGTCGTCGGTGGGGAACATCCAACCGCCGGGTGAGATCTGCGCCAGGTCGTCGGGGTCGGAGCCGCACTGCCAGGCGCCCCGGTCGGCGGTCGGCAGGTCCGCGGTGCGGCCCTTGGCGGCCGGTCGGCCCACGCGCCACACCCGCTGCGGGTCGATGTCGGTGGCGTTGACGCCCCCGGTGAGCGGTGCGGCGGCGATCATCATGTCGCCGCTGACGGCCAGACCGGCGTGGTTCACGCCGTGGCCGGGATCGGAGTAGAACACGACGTCGCCCGGTTGGATGCGGTCGACGGGGACGGTGCGCATGTCGCCGGCGAGTTCGGCCACGGACAGGCTGGGCCGTTCGGCGGTGGCGGCGGGGCCCGTGACGCCCGGGAGGGCCCAGGCTCTATCGACCAGCGCCGCGCAGTCCACGGCGTCGTCGGCGTTCGCGCGCCACTGGTAGGCCGAGCCGAGCCGGGAGACGCCGTAGGTGATCATCTGCACCGTCTGGTCGGGGAGCAGCAGGACCGCCTTGCTGCGTGCGCGCTTCTTTGCCTTGGCGGTGCGGGCCTTCGCCAGGCTCTCGCTCCAGAAGGCCACCCCGGGTGCAACTGCCTTGACGAACACTCCGTCGGGAAGGTCCTTGCCGCTGCGGACCATGGCCACGGTCACGGTCGGCGCACCATCGGCCTCGGGGCGGGCAAGCCAGTCGGACCAGGCCTGGGCTGCGATGCTGTTGGCGCGGTCCTGGTCGGTCGCACCTCCGGCGTCGGCGGCCAGTTGGTCAGCCCACTTACCGGTGTAGTCGGTGACCTCGGCCAGGGCGGCGGCTTCGCCGCTCGCAGCCTCCTGCACGGCGTCGGACGCGCGGTCGCGTGCTGCGGCGGTCCGGGCGGCGGTGCGCTGCGCTTTCAGCAGTACCTGCTGGGCCCGGTCGTACTCGGTGTCCTTGCTGGTCCCGACCCGCTCGGCGTCGTCGACCCGGCGCATCAAGTCGGTGGGCGATCCGCTGTCCAGCAGTCCCGCCAGGAACGCCAGTTCGCTGGGGCCCGACCGGTAGGCGGCGCGGGCGTAGGCGGCGACCAACTCGCGGGCGTCGGCGACTTCGCCCTTCTGGGAACTCACGGCGGCTTCGGCGGCTTCGGCCTTCTGGCTGGCCTCGGCGTACTTCTTGTCAGCGTCGAGCCGGAGGGCTCTGGCTTCGTCGACGGCTTCCAGCAGCGGCGCCAGGCCGGCCGCCATGTCGTCGGGCTGCTCGGCGTTCGGGTCGGTTGCGGTGGCCGGATCGGTCGGGGTGGTCACGGCGGGGTCGGCAGCGGGATCGGCGGCGAGCGCCGGCGTCATCGGGGCGCACACGAGCGCGGCCACAGCCAGCGCGGCAGGAATCGTGCGGGGAAGCACCACGGTCACCTCTCGACGGACGACCATTGTCACCCGCGAAGCCACCCGGCATCAGGGGTTCTCCCCAATTCGGTGACCTGCGGCACGATCCCACCCCCCCCCCGGCCCGGAGGCCGGGGGGGGGACGGTTTCGGTCGCCTGCGACTGAAACCTCCACTTGCGACCGGAACTTCCCGTCGCATCTGACTGTTTCGGTCGCAGGCGACCAATTCCGTCCCCCCAGCGCAGCGGGTCAGGACTGGACGATGATCGTGAACTGTTTCCAGCCGCTCTGGTGGTCGCCGTTGCGCTCGACCTCGAGGTGGTGGCCGTCGGTCACCGTGGTGAACCGCGTGTTCTCCGTCATCGTGCGTTCGCCGCTATTCGCGACCAGGATCCACGGGTAGCCCATGCTCGGGTTCTTCGCCTCGACCGCGTACCGGGCGCCGTTCTCGTAGGAGTACGAGGTCACGATGTCGCGCCCGAAGGCCGAGCCGTTGGAGATCGTGGCCTGCTCGCCCGCCTTGATCACCTGGGTGCCGAAGCTCAGGGTCTGATCGGTCTGGTTGACCATCGTCACGTGCACGCCATAGGCGAACTGCGGGTTCTGATGGGCCACCGAGGCGTCGGCGGGAGCGGGCATCGGAGCGGCCATGGCCACCGCGGAGCCACTGCCCAGAAGGGCAAGGCTCGCCAGGCAGGCGGCGGCGATACGGGTGGTGCGTCGGTTCTTCATTGTCGGTTCCTTTCAGTGCGGCGGGTGCCGCTATGGATCAGGAATCCCCGGTGTGGCGAACCCGGAAACGGCGCCGGAGTGCCGGAACGTTCCGGCGGGTACAGTGACGCCGTGCCCGAGGTCCTCGACGTCTTTCCCCGCGCGTGGATCGAGTTCCCCGACCCGGCGGACGGCGACCAGACCATCCGCGCCGACCTCACCTGGCTCACCTCTCGGTGGACCTGCATCTACGGCAACGGTTGCCAAGGAATCGACGCCGCCATGCCCGACGCGGGCTGCTGCACGCATGGCGCCCACTTCGCCGACGCCGCCGACGAGAAGCGGGTGAAGCGCTGGGTGGCCCGGCTGACCGAGGACGAGTGGGAGTTGAAGCCACCGGGCAAGGTCCGGCGCCGCGACTGGATCGAGACCGACCCGGAGGGAGCGCGCAAAACCCGGGTGGTCGACGGTGCTTGCGTCTTCCAGAACTCGCCGCGCTTCGCCGCGGGTGCCGGTTGCGCCCTGCACCTGCTCGCCATGAACAGCGGCGAGTCCTACATCGACACCAAACCCGATGTGTGCTGGCAGTTGCCGATCCGGCGCGACTTCGACTGGGTCGAATCCAACGATGGCACCCAACGCCTGGTCATCACCATCACCGAGTACCAGCGCGCTATGTGGGGCGAAGGCGGCCACGACTTCCCCTGGTACTGCTCGTCCAACACCGAGGCCCACGTCGGCGTCGAGCCGGTCTACCTGAGCAACCGGGACGAACTGGTGGCATTGATCGGTCCCGCCGCCTACGCAGAACTGGCGCGCCACTGCGCCCAGCACGAGGCCGCCCGGGCGCCGCTTGCGGTGCACCCCGCAACCTCCCCCGGGCGCGGCTGCGGCTGACTGTCGGACCACTGACCTAGGTTTCGGTCATGGCCAAGACCTCCCGTTCGACCTTCGCGTGCTCCTCGTGTGACGCTCCCAGCCTGCGGTGGGTGGGGCGCTGCCCGCGCTGCGACGAGTTCGGCACCATGGTGGAGAAGATCACCGAGTCCGGTCTGTCGACCGGAACCCGCACCAAACGCGGCGCTCTCCCGGTGCGCCCGGCCGCACCGATCACGACCGTCACCGCCCGTCGGACCCCGCGCATCACGACGGGGGCGACCGAGTTCGACCGGGTGCTCGGTGGCGGGCTGGTGCCGGGACAGGTGGTCCTGGTGGCCGGGGAACCGGGGGTGGGGAAGTCGACCCTCCTGCTCGAGGTAGCCCATCGGTTCACCCTCCACCGGGACGGCGCGGTGGTCCTCTACGTGTCGGGCGAGGAGTCGGCGGAGCAGATCGGCGTGCGGGCTGAGCGGGTCGGCGCGACCGCCGAGACCCTGCTGGTGGCCGACGAGACCGATCTGGGAGCGGTGCTGGCGCACATCGAACACCACAACCCCGCCCTGATCGTGGTCGACTCGGTGCAGACCCTGGCCTCCCCCGACATCGACGGCCGCGCCGGCGGCATCTCTCAGGTCAGCGAAGTGGCCGCCGTCCTCACCCGTCAAGCCAAGGCCAGGGGGGTGCCGACCCTCATGATCGGTCAGAGCACGCGCGAGAACTCGATCGCCGGACCCCGAGCACTGGAACATCTCGTCGACACGGTCCTCACCTTCGAAGGGGAACCGCATACGCAGGTCCGGCTCCTGCGCGCGGTGAAGAACCGCTACGGACCGGCCGACGAAGTGGTCTGTTACGAGCAGACCGAACACGGCCTGTCCGAACTGGCGGACCCGTCGCAGTTGTTCTGGTCGGTGCGCGACGTCCCGGTGGCGGGGACCTGCGCAACGGTCACGCTCGAAGGGCGCCGCCCCATATCGGCCGAGATCCAGGCGCTGTTGTCGCCCCGCCCGCCCGAGGTCGACAGCGGTCGACGGATCGTGGCCGGCCTCGATTCCGCCCGCGTCAACATGCTCGCCGCACTGACCCAGAGAGAAGGCGGCGTGGGGAGCCACCGCTCCGACCTCTACGTCGCCACGGTCGCCGGGCTCCGGATCACCGACCCCGCCGCCGATCTGGCCACCTGCCTGGCCATCTTCTCCGCCGCCACGGGGATCGTGGTGCCGTGCGACACCGTGGCGCTGGGCGAGGTGGCCCTGTCCGGGGACATCCGGCCCTGCCACTCCGTGACCCAGCGGCTGAACGAAGCCGCACGACTCGGGTTCACCACAGCTCTCGTGCCGGATTCAGTGGACGTGACCGTCCGCAGTATCCGGACCATTCGGCTCCGCCGACTGGAACACGCGATGGCGACGCTCGATCGCACGACGGTCCGACTCAGGGGGTGAAACCCTCCGGGAAGATCGTCGAGGAGTCGTAGTTGGCTCCCGCCACCGACACCTTGGCGAAGTCGCACCCCTGGAAGTTGGCACCCGACAGGTTGCTCCCGGAGAAGTCCACGCTGCTGAGTTGGCAGCCGCTGAAGTTGGCCCCGGTCAGGTTGCTGTTGACGAACTCACTGTTGACCCAGGAGGTACCGCTCAGATTGGCGTTGGTCAGGTTGCTGTCCTTGAGCGTCCACGAGACGTAACTGCGATCCCCGAACTCCGCGCCGGTGAGGTCGCACCCATCCAACCTGGTGTTCGGCGCCGCCGCCTGGACGGGCACCTGGCACACGGCACTGACGATCTTGGGGGCGTTCATGATCACGACCACCGCGATGATCGCCCCGATGACCGACAGGATGATCCCGATGATGCCCAGGATGAAGCCCGCCTTGGCGGTACCCCGGTTGGTCGCCTCGCCGCGGTCGGCCTTGTTCATGCCGATCTTGCCGAAGACGATCGCCAGGATCGACCCCAGGGTGCCGAGACACAGGAACTGCAGGATGCCCATGACCAGCGCTGCGGTGCCCATCCCGTTCGATGGAGCCGCCCCCATCGGTTGGGGGGCGGGCTGCGACATGCCGGGCGGCGGCGGCGGGGGGACGGAGGGCGGCGGCGGGGGCGGCATGTCGGACATCAGAATCCTCTCGACGGGGCTGGTGGAAGCCTAGCGATGCGGGCGGCCGCCGGTCACTGCAAAGTGAAGGCGGTCTTGGCGCCGCGCACCTTGCCGTTGCGTCCGACGGCGTCGTACGCGCCTGCCGGGACCTCCTCGGACGCCGAACAGGTCGGGTCGCTGGCGGTTCGGTCCCACTCGCGTGTCACCGTCGCCTTCTCGCCGGGGCGCAGAGTGACGACATCGGGGTCGGACGACGGGCTGCAGTCATCGGATGACCACACCTGCACCCCGCCCGACGAGATGAGGATCTCGTTGGCCGCCGAACCCACGTCACGCTGGCAGGACAGGGTGCCCGCGTTGGTGATGGTCATGGTGATTTCGGGATTCACGCCCGCGGCGTAGCTGGGCTGGCTGGTGGTGGTCGCCACCTTGATGTCGGTGTCCGGGCAACTGCCGTCCGGGCTGGCGGATCCAGAGGCCGTCGGACTGGGTGAGCCGCTCACGATGGGCGAGGGGCTCTGGACCGCGGCCGGCGACGAGTCCACGGGGGCCGCCACTGGTTCCTCACCGCCGCCTTTCGGCCGGAACAACACCCACAGCAGGACAAGGATCAGCAGGGCGATCCCCCCCACGAGGGCCCGGCGCCGCCAGTAGACGCCGGAGTCCTCCGGCCCCACGGGCTTCATCACCGAACTCACAGGTCCCACGGTAAACGCCGGACTCGGTCGCGCGGCACACCCGGGGGTCCGTGCCCGCGTGTCCCGGCACCATCCGGACAGTCACGTCACCGAGCGCCCAGACGGTGTGACCCAGAGCGATCAGGCGGCCGACCAGCCGCCGTCGACGGAGAGGACGGCGCCGTTGACGTTGCGGGCTTCGTCACTGGCCAGCCACGAGATCGCTGCCGCGATGTCGTCGGGTTCCGCCAACGAGCCCATCGTGGCCATGGCCGTCTGGGCGCGAGCCAGCGCCCACTCACTGCGCGGGGTGGCGGAACCGCCGATGCCGGTGATCACCGCCCCCGGGCAAACGACGTTCGACCGGATCCCGGCGGGTCCGTAGAACCACGCAATGTGCCGGGCCAGTCCGATCACGCCGTGTTTCGACGCCGCGTAGGCGGCGCCGGAGACCCCGCCCGACTGCGACCCCTTCGAGCCGACCGTGACGATCGCTCCCGCGCCCTGTTCCTGCATCAGCGGGAGCACCAACCGGCTGAGCCGCATCACGGCGGTCAGATTCACCGCCACCACGGTGTCCCACGTGTCGTCATCGACTTCCCCGGCCGGCAGGAAGTGGTCCATGATCCCCGCGTTGTTCACCAGGATGTCCACTCGGTCCAGCGCAAGCGCCTGCACCTGGTTGGCATCAGTGATGTCCACGATCCGCAGGTCGAGCTTCGGATCATTCCAATCGGCGAATGCGGCGTCGTTTCGATCCAGGCCGATCACCCGGGCACCTTCTGCCAGCAGCCGTTCCGCGGTGGCACGTCCGATGCCGGACCCGACTCCGGTGACGACAGCGGTTCGATCAGCATGACGGTCGTTGTTCATGACGTCCTCCCACTGCCAGTGTCCTCCCGGCCGATCTCAGTCGGGAAGAGACACCAGGGCGCCCCGGACCCGGATGAGTCCGTCGGCCACCAACGACGCCTGAGCCCGCGCCCGCTGCTCGGCGTCGGCCCACACCGCGTCGACCGCCGACTGAGTGATGGGTTCGTCCTGAGACCGAAGCAGCGCCAGGATGGCGCCGCGCGCCTGTCGATCACTGCCGATGAACGCCGGTTGCCGCGCCGCCGGATGCTGGTTGTCCGGACGACCCGCGGCCAGCCACTGGCACTCGCCACGCAGCGGACAGTCTGCGCACCGGGGGTCGCGCGCCGTGCAGATCAGCGCCCCCAGTTCCATGAGGGCCTCGCTGAATCGCGCGGCCGCCGGCCCCCTCGACGGCAGCAGCTCGATGAGTGCGGCTCGCTCCGCGCGAACCGGTGCGGCACTCGGCGGGAACGCCCTTCCCTGCCGCGCCCGATTCAGAACCCGGCGGACGTTGGTGTCCAGCACCGGGATGCGCTGACGATGGGCGAACGCCAGGACGGCGGACGTCGTGTAGTCGCCCACCCCCGGCAGGGTGATCAGTTCCTCGTAGGTGCGCGGGAGTTCGCCACCGAACCGCTCGACCACGGCACCGGCAGCGGCATGCAGCCGCAGCGCCCGGCGCGGATAGCCCAACCGCCCCCACATCCGCACGGCATCACCGGGCGCGGCCTGGGCCAGTTCCCCCGGCGTCGGCCAGCGCGTCATCCACTCCTGGAAGACATCGACGACCCGGGCGACGGGGGTCTGCTGAAGCATGACCTCGCTGACCAGGACGGCCCACGGATCCCGAGACTCGGCCCGCCAGGGAAGATCCCGCGCCTCGGCGTCGAACCACGCCACCACCGCTGAGTCGATCGGGACTCCCGTCAGTCGGACTCGGCGGCCTCGACCGACGGAGGCACATCGGGCAGTTCCGCCTTGGGCTGCGACGTGAACGTGAACTCCGCGTCCTCGCCTTCGCCCTCGACATCCACCACCACGATGCTGTGGGTCGGCAGTTCCCCGAAGAGGATCTTCTCGCTCAGTGCGTCCTCGATCTCGCGCTGGATCGTGCGCCGCAACGGGCGCGCGCCCAGCACCGGGTCGTAGCCGCGCTCGGCGAGCAGTTCCTTCGCCGGGGTCGTGAACTCGATGCTCATGTCCCGCTCGGCCAGCCGCTCGTCGAGCCGGGCCGCCATCAGGTCGACGATCTCGACGATCTCCTTGCGCGTCAGCTGGTGGAACACGATGGTGTCGTCGATGCGGTTGAGGAACTCCGGCCGGAAGTGCGCCTTCAGTTCCGTCTGCACCTTGGCCTTCATCCGCTCGTAAGCACCGATGTCGTCGTCGACCGGCGCGAAGCCGAGCGACTTCTGGACGTCGCGGGAACCCAGGTTGGTGGTCATGATGATCACCGTGTTCTTGAAGTCCACCGCGCGCCCCTGCGCGTCGGTGAGCCGACCTTCCTCGAGCACCTGCAGCAACGAGTTGAAGATGTCCGGGTGGGCCTTCTCGATCTC
>CAZVYU010000050.1:0-16668 GCA_964631645.1 uncultured Actinomycetes bacterium | reverse complement strand
GCAAGGTGTGGATCAACATCTACCCCGACCGTCCGCTGACCAAGAAGCCCGCCGAGACCCGCATGGGTTCCGGTAAGGGATCGCCGGAGTGGTGGGTCGCGAACGTCAAGCCCGGTCGGGTGATGTTCGAACTGAGCTACCCGGACGAGGCAGTGGCCAAGGAGGCGCTCGAGCGGGCGATGCACAAGCTCCCCGTGAAGTGCCGGATCATCCGGCGAGACGTGGCAGGTGAAGGCTGATGAGTGCGACGAAGACCGTCGAACTGCGCCGGCTCGAGGACGACGAACTCGAGTCGAAGTTGCGCGAACTGAAGGAAGAACTGTTCAACCTGCGGTTCCAGTCGGCCACCGGCCAGCTGGAGAGCCACGGTCGGCTGCGTGCCGTCCGGCGCGAGATCGCCCGCATCTACACGGTGTTGCGCGAACGCGAACTGGGCATCACCACCGTGACTGAAGAGGTGCCGCATGAGTGAGGACGCTGTGACGACGACCGAGACAACCGCTGCCGACGAGTCGGGCGCCAAGCGGGGCTACCGCAAGACCCGCGAGGGCCTGGTGGTCAGCGACAAGATGGACAAGACGGTCGTGGTGGCGGTCGAAGACCGCTTCAAGCACGCCATGTACGGCAAGGTCGTGCGCCGCACGAGCCGGCTCAAGGCTCACGACGAGAAGAACGAGGCGGGTGTGGGTGACCGCGTCCTCCTCATGGAGACCAAGCCGCAGTCAGCGACCAAGCGCTGGCGCGTCGTGGAGATCCTCGAAAAGGCGAAGTGACCCTCGGCCCCTGGTGGGCCGGGTCCGACAGGACGTAGAGAAGGACAGGACATGATCCAGCAGGAGTCACGACTCCGGGTTGCCGACAACACCGGCGCCAAGGAGTTGCTGTGCATCCGCGTGCTCGGCGGCTCCGGGCGGCGTTACGCGGGCATCGGCGATGTCATCGTCTGCACGGTGAAGGACGCGATCCCCGGCGGCAACGTCAAGAAGGGCGAGGTCGTGAAGGCCGTCGTCGTGCGCACCAAGAAGCAGCGCCGGCGTCCCGACGGGTCGTACATCCGCTTCGACGAGAACGCCGCGGTGGTGCTCAAGGCCGATGGGGAACCTCGGGGCACGCGCATCTTCGGTCCGGTGGGCCGCGAGCTGCGCGACAAGAAGTTCATGAAGATCATCTCGCTGGCACCGGAGGTGTTGTGATGGCGACCACCATTCGCACAGGCGACGAGGTTCAGGTCATCAGCGGCAAGGACCGTGGCCTCAAGGGCAAAGTCCTGGCTGTGCTGGCCGACTCCGACCGCGTGATCGTCGAGGGCGTCAACCGCATCAAGAAGCACACCCGCGTGGGGCAGTCCACCCGCGGTGGCAAGACCGGCGGCATCGTGACCCAGGAAGCACCGGTGCACGTGTCGAACGTGATGCTCATCGACCCTGAGGACGGGCGGCCGACCCGGGTGGGTTTCCGCACCGAAGAAGCCGAGAAGCAACGCCCTGATGGTTCCAGTTACACCGGGACCAAGCGGGTGCGCTACAGCAAGCGGACGGGCAAGGAACTATGACCGAGACGACGACAGAGGCCACGGTCGAGACCACCGTGCCGCGCCTGAAGCAGAAGTACCGCGATGAGGTCGTGGGTGAACTCACCACCGAGTTCGGCTACGACAACGTGATGGAGGTGCCCACGGTCGAGAAGGTCGTGGTGAATATGGGGGTCGGCGACGCCGCCCGTGACTCCAAGCTCATCGAAGGTGCCATCCGCGACCTGGCCACGATCACCGGGCAGCGTCCCAAGATCACCAAGGCCACCAAGTCCATCGCCCAGTTCAAACTGCGCGAGGGTCAGCCCATCGGCGCCAAGGTGACGATCCGCAACGACCGGATGTGGGAGTTCCTCGACCGCCTGCTGGCGCTGGCGCTGCCCCGCATCCGCGACTTCCGCGGTCTGTCGCCGAAGCAGTTCGACGGCAACGGCAACTACACCTTCGGACTGACCGAGCAGGTCATGTTCCACGAGATCGACGCCGACAGCGTGGATCGGGCGCGGGGCATGGACATCACGGTTGTCACCTCCGCCCGCACCGACGACGAGGGACGCGCGCTGCTCAAGCAGCTCGGCTTCCCGTTCAAGGAGAACTGATCGTATGGCGAAGAAAGCGCTGATCAACAAGGCCAACGCGAAGCCGAAGTTCAAGGTGCGCGGGTACACCCGGTGCACCCGGTGCGGCCGACCGCATTCGGTCTACCGCAAGTTCGGGCTTTGTCGCATCTGCCTTCGCGAGATGGCACACCGCGGCGAACTGCCCGGTGTCACCAAGAGCAGCTGGTAATCACTCACCCCATTGACGCCGCAGGTCCCGCACGGGAAACCTCGGCGAGGAAGGCCAGGAAACGGCCATGGCAATGACAGATCCGATCGCGGACATGCTGACCCGGCTCCGCAACGCCAACTCGGCGTATCACGACTCGGTCAGCATGCCGTCGTCCAAGATGAAGGTCGGCATCGCAGAGATCCTCGTGCAGGAGGGGTACATCGGCGGCTATGACGTCGAGGACGCCGAGGTCGGCAAGACCTTGACCCTCACGCTCAAGTACGGCCCGTCGCGGGAACGTTCGATCGCCGGCATCCGCCGCGTGTCGAAGCCCGGGCTGCGCGTGTACGCGAAGAGCAACGCGCTGCCCAAGGTCCTCGGCGGCCTGGGCACGGCCATCATCTCCACGTCCACCGGGCTGCTCACGGAGCGCCAGGCGGCGACGAACAAGGTGGGCGGGGAAGTCCTCGCCTACGTGTGGTGAGGTAACCATGTCTCGAATCGGTCGTATGCCCATCACGGTCCCCAGCGGGGTCACCGTGACCGTCAGCGGGCAGGACGTTGCGGTCAAGGGACCAAAGGGTGAGCTGTCGCTCATCGTCGCGGAGCCCATCGCTGTCGCTCAGGACGACGGCACCCTGTCGGTGACGCGTCCCAACGACGAGCGGGCCAGCAAGCAGTTGCACGGGCTCACCCGCTCCTTGATCAACAACATGGTCGTCGGAGTCACCGACGGCTACTCCAAGACTTTGGAACTGGTCGGCACCGGTTACCGCGTCCAGGCCAAGGGACAGGGGATCGAGCTGGCGCTCGGCTTCAGCCATCCGGTCGAGGTCACGGCGCCGGCCGGCATCACGTTCCAGGTCGAGACCCCCACCCGGTTCCACATCAGCGGGATCGACAAGCAGCTCGTGGGCGAGACCGCAGCGAACATCCGCAAGCTGCGTCCGCCGGAGCCGTACAAGGGCAAGGGCGTCAAGTACGCCAACGAGGTCATCCGCCGCAAGGCCGGAAAGGCAGGGAAGTAGTCATGCCGGTAGTGACGAAACTGGGCTCGGGCGATCCGAGCCGCGTCGCACGCAAGCGTCGGCACACCCGGGTCCGCAAGAAGGTCCGGGGAACCGCGGCGCGTCCGCGCATGGTGGTCACCCGATCCGCACGGCACATCTTCGTGCAGGTCGTGGACGACACCGAGGGCCGTACCCTGGTGTCGGCGTCCACGATGGAGGCCGACATCCGCGGCGCCGAGGGCGACAAGACCGCGGCGGCACGAATGGCCGGCGAGCGGGTCGGGCAGCGGGCCAAGGACGCCGGGGTGGACACCGTGGTGTTCGACCGGGGCGGCAACAAGTACCACGGGCGGGTCGCGGCAGTGGCCGACGGCGCCCGTGACAGCGGTCTGAACTTCTAGGCGAGAGAGAGAAACTCATGGCACAGCGACGAGGCGGCGGAGATCGCCGCGAGCGCAAGGATCGGGCCAAGGACGACCGCAACCAGTACCTGGAGCGGGTCGTGGCGATCAACCGTGTGGCCAAGGTCGTGAAGGGTGGACGTCGGTTCAGCTTCCCCGCTCTGGTGGTCGTCGGCGACGGCGACGGTCGCGTGGGAGTCGGGTACGGCAAGGCCAAGGAGGTCCCGGCCGCGATCGCCAAGGGCGTCGAGGAGGCGAAGAAGAACTTCTTCACCGTCCCCCGCATCCAGGGCACGATCCCCCACCCCATCGTGGGCGAGGACTCCGCCGGTGTGGTTCTGCTGCGCCCCGCATCGCCCGGTACCGGTGTGATCGCGGGCGGACCCGTGCGTGCGGTCCTGGAGTGCGCCGGTGTGCACGACGTTCTCAGCAAGTCGCTGGGATCCGACAACGCCATCAACATCGTGCATGCCACGGTGACGGCGCTCAAGGGTCTCGAGCGGCCCGAACAGGTGGCGGCCCGCCGCGGACTGCCGCTGGAAGATGTGGCGCCGGAGGCGATGCGCCGCGCGATGGCCGAGGTGAAGTCGTGAGTTCGTTGAAGGTGACGCAGCGCAAGTCGGTCATCGGGGGGACCAAGGCGCAGCGCGAGAGCATGCGGTCGCTGGGGCTGAAGCGGATCGGCGACTCCGTCGTGAAGCCGGATCGTCCCGAGATCCGCGGCATGGTGAACACGGTCGCCCATCTGGTCGACGTGGAGGAGACAGAATGATCAAGGCACACCATCTGCGCCCGGCCCCGGGTGCCAAGACCGAGAAGACCCGCAAGGGTCGCGGTGAGGCCTCCAAGGGCAAGACCGCCGGTCGCGGCACCAAGGGCTCCAAGGCCCGCAACCAGGTCTCCGCGGCGTTCGAGGGCGGCCAGATGCCGCTGCACATGCGGATCCCGAAGCTGCGCGGCTTCACCAACCCCTTCCGCACGGAGTACCAGACCGTCAACGTCGACAAGTTGGCGGCGCTGTTCCCCGACGGCGGCACCGTCACGATCGACGACCTGGTCGGCAAGGGTGCTGTCCGTCCCCGGCAGCCGGTGAAACTCCTGGGCAACGGAGCGATCGACGTCGCGGTCAACGTGACCGTGACCGCCGCATCGGCTTCGGCCAAGACGAAGATCGAGGCCGCCGGCGGAAGTGTCACGCTGGGCTGATCGTGGCCACCCACGGCCGCTGATAGCCTGAGGCCCCGGCGACGGAGGCCGTCGCTGTTCCCCAGGGAGGATCCAGGTGCATCTGAGCGCCTTCGCGGCTGCATTCCGGACTCCGGATCTGCGACGCAAGTTGCTGTTCGTCCTGGCGATGATCGGTATCTACCGGCTCGGTACGGTCATCCCGACTCCTGGGGTGGATTACACCGCGGTGCAGAAGTGCATCGACGTCGTGCAGTCCAACAGCCTGTACTCGCTGATCAACCTGTTCAGTGGCGGTGCGTTGCTGCAACTGTCGATCTTCGCGCTCGGGATCATGCCGTACATCACGGCATCGATCATCCTGCAGTTGCTGGCGGTCGTGATCCCGCGGCTCGAGACACTGCGTAAGGAAGGCCAGGCCGGCCAGGCGCAGATCACCCAATACACGCGGTACCTGACCATCGGACTGGCGGTCCTGCAGTCGGCGTCGATCTTGGCGCTGGCGCGGACGCCCGGACAGCTGTTCCAGGGGTGTCAGGAGCAGATCGTCCCCGACACGACACCTGCGGCGATGGTCGTGATGGTGCTGACGATGACGGCCGGCACCGCGACCGTCATGTGGATCGGTGAGCTCATCACCGACCGCGGCATCGGCAACGGCATGTCCATCCTCATCTTCGTGTCGATCATCTCGGTCATGCCGCAGCAGTTCCTGGCGATCTGGGCGAGCTCTGGCCCGTTGGCAT
Organism: uncultured Actinomycetes bacterium; assembly: GCA_964631645.1. GTDB lineage: Bacteria > Actinomycetota > Actinomycetes > S36-B12 > CAIWTL01. The sequence continues at coordinate 11,024 of CAZVYU010000050.1, read as the reverse complement.
TCCTCCTGACCTTGCTCGTCGGCGTGGCAGTCGTCGGGCTGGTGGTCTTCGTCGAACAGGCGCAGCGCCGGATCCCGGTCCAGCACGGCCGAAACCAGGTGGGCCGCAAGTTCTTCGGTGGGGCGTCCACGTACATCCCGTTGAAGGTCAACATGGCCGGCGTCATCCCGGTCATCTTCGCCTCGTCGATCCTGTTCGTGCCGACGTTGATCGTGCAACTGTCGGGGTCGGACGGTCCGGTGGCGCAGTTCTTCCTGACCCACTTCCAGCAGGGCACCGAGCCGCTGTACCTGTTGACGTTCTCGGCGCTCATCATCTTCTTCTGCTACTTCTACGTCTCCATCACGTTCAATCCGACGGAAGTCGCGGAGAACCTGAACAAGAGCAACGGCTTCATTCCCGGCATCCGTCCCGGTAAGCCGACGGCGCAGTACCTGGAGTACGTGCTGTCTCGTCTGACGGCTCCGGGCTCGGTGTACCTGGCGCTCATCGCGATCCTGCCCGTCATCGCCTTCGGCGGCTTGGGTGTGGGCCAGAACTTCGTGTTCGGCGGCACCAGCCTGCTCATCATGGTCGGCGTCGGCCTGGACACGGTGAAACAGATCGAAAGCCAGTTGCAGCAACGCAACTACGAGGGCTTCCTCAACTAACTCGCCCGCGTGCCCATCCCCTGGCGCCGCTCCCAGGGGACCGCAAACCTCGGGCTTGCGTACGTACCTCGGGTGTAGCCGGACCCGCACGCCCGAGTTGCGTGCCGGAGGCCGAGTTTTGCGGTCCCCCCAGGGCGGAGCGGGGGAGTGGGGCGCAGAGTGTGTGAGCATCATGGGTGATCCGGACTGTGTCGGCGTGGCTGCGAGCTGCTCATCTGGGGCCCACGGCGGCGATGACTGTGGCCGTGACCGGGTTGTGTGTCGCGGCCGGTTGGACGTCCACGTCGTTGGCGGTGGGCGTGATCGCGGTGTTCACCGGGCAGTTGTCGGTCGGCTGGAGCAATGACGCCCACGACGCCCACATCGATCGGGCGCAAGGCCGCCGCTCCAAGCCGGTCGTTCAGGGCATCGTCTCGCCGGAGACGTTGTGGCGCGCTGCCGTGGGAGCAGTCGTGGTGTGCGTGCCGACCTCCCTGCTCGCCGCCGGGTGGGGTGGCACCTTCCAGTTGCTCGGAGTGGCGGCGGCGTGGGGATACAACGTGCGGTGGTCCCGGACCACCTGGTCGTGGTTGCCGTATCTGGTGGCATTCGCTGCCATCCCGGCCTACGTGACGCTCGGCTCGCCGGCGGCGACCTGGCCGGCCGGCTGGTTGGTGGTGGTTCTGGCAAGCGTCGGGGTGGCGGCTCATCTGGCCAACGCCCTGCGCGACCGGGACATCGACGCGCGAACAAGCTCGGGTGGTGTCGTCACCAGTCTGGGTCCGACGCCGGCCCGGTGGCTCGCGGTGGTCCTGCTGGGTCTTGCCTCGCTGATTCTGATGAGCGTCACGTGGCCCCAGTGGTGGGCGGTCACGGTGGCGGGCGGTGCCGCAGCGGTGGTTGTGGCGCTGGCGCTCGTCGTCGGTGATGGGGTGTTCTTCCGGGCCCTCATGATCGGGTGCCTGGTGGATCTGGTGGTGATCATGGCCGCAGATGTTCCGCTGACTGCGTGAGCGGACACCGAGCCGGCGGTCGGCGAGCCACTGGGCGACAGCGACCACTAGGCTCGGCACCGTCCACATCGCACCCGACCAAGGAGTCTCGCCGCTCATGCGAATCGTTCTGATGGGTCCCCCCGGGGCCGGCAAGGGTACTCAGGCCGCCGTCATCTCGACTGAACTCAACATCCCGCACATCTCGACCGGCGAGATCTTCCGCAAGAACGTGGGCGAAGGCACCGAGCTGGGTCAACAGGCCAAGGAGTACATGGACAAGGGCGAGTACGTGCCGGATTCCGTGGTCAACGCCATGGTCGCCGACCGCTTGGGTCAGGACGATGCGGCCCATGGCTTCCTGCTCGACGGCTACCCGCGAACGGCGCCGCAGGTGGCCGAACTGAACGGGATCCTGGCCGATGGGGGTTACGAACTCGACGCCGCGGTCGAGATCACCGCAGACACGGAAGAGGTCGTGCAGCGCCTGCTGAAGCGCGCCGAACTCGAGGGTCGCCCGGACGACACCGAAGAGGTCATCCGCCGCCGGATGGAGGTGTACGCCGCCGAGACCGAACCGCTCACCCGCCTGTATGCCGACCAGGGGGTGCTGCGCCAGGTGGACGGCATGGGCACCGTGGAAGAAGTCAGCGGCCGGATCCTGGCCGCGCTGCGGGACTGATGTTCCGGCGCCCGGGCGGGATCGAACTCAAGACGCCGGAGCAGTTTCGGTTGATGCGCCGTGCCGGCCTCGTGGTGGCCGAGGCGCTTGCTACATGCGCGGAAGCGTGCGTGGCCGGCACGACCACGGCCGACCTTGATGCCATCGCGGTCGACGTCTTGCGGCGCAACCATGCCGACTCGTCGTTCCTCGGGTACCACGGGTTCCCGGCCGTGCTGTGTGTGTCGGTGAACGACGAAGTCGTCCATGGCATCCCCGGTGCCCGGGTGCTGCGTGACGGCGACCTGGTGAGTATCGATTTCGGCGCCATCATCGAGGGTTGGCATGGCGATGCGGCCGTGACGGTGCCGGTGGGTGCGGTGTCGACGAATCTGGTGGATCTGTCACGGACCACGGAGGCAGGGTTATGGGCCGGCCTGGCGGCGGCACAACCGGGTGCGCGCCTGAGCGACGTGGGGGCGGCGGTGGAGGCTGCCGTGAACGACGCCGACCGTGGCTACGGAATCCTTCGCGACTACGTCGGTCATGGCATCGGATCACGGATGCACATGGAACCGGCGGTGGCGAACTTCGGTCCGCCCGGGCGGGGGCCCCGGTTGAAGCCGGGGATGGCGATCGCGGTGGAGCCCATGGTGACGCTCGGCTCGCCGGACGTCTTCACCCATGACGACGACTGGACCGTCAGCACGCTCGATCGGTCGATCGCCGCCCACTGGGAGCACACTGTCGCGATCACAGATGACGGGCCGTGGGTTCTGACGGCGCTGGACGGCGGATCGTCCGAATTCACCCGACTTGGGACCGTGCATTTCGAGTAGCCGATCGCTCTCCGTCCGGAAAGGATCCAATTCCCCGCTTGCCGAGACCTCACCGTTATCGTCCGGGTACGGTCGGCCGCAGACGGTGATCTTCGGGGAGTTGTCATGCGCGCACGACGTTCGTTTGCCTACGGGGTCCTTGCGGCCGCCATCGCCCTGCCCACGGCGATGGTCGGTTCCGGGGTAGCTGCGGCGGCGCCGGGACTCGCCACCCAGGCCCAAGCCCGTCAGGTGGCAACCCAGGCTCGAGCCGCCGTGACCACCGCTGTCGCCCAGGCGCAGCGCCAGACCAACAAACGAGCGCCCAAGGCGGGCCGAGTGTCGGCGACGGCGATCACGCCCAACCCGCTCATCGACGAAACGTGTGGTCTCGACGCGACGCTGGTCCTCGACTCGTCCGGGTCGATCGGGAGCGACGCACAGAACGTGCGCAACGCTGCGACCGACTTTCTGGCTGCGTTGAAGGACACGAACTCCACGCTGCGGATCACCCGTTTCTCCAAGACCGCTTCTCAGTTGGCCGCCCGGGCGCCGGTCAATGCCCAGACCATCGGACCAGGTGGCTCGCTGTCCAACGGCGTTGCTGCGTACCCGGCGCCCAATGGCAGCACCAACTGGCAGCAGGGCTTCGCCTTGACGGAGCAGAACGACACGCTCACCCCGGAGTTGGTTCTGTTCGTCACTGACGGAGATCCCACGTCGTGGGGGACCGATGGGTCGGGCGGGACCGGTCAGGTCCAGCAGCCCAACATCGACAACTCGTTGGCGCAGGCGATCCCGGTCGCGAACTCCGTCAAGGGTGCACCCAACAAGACTCGCGTACTGATGGTGGGTGTGGGCAACGGCGTAAACAACGCCAACTCGCGGCAGCGCATGACTCAGGTGTCGGGCCCGAACATCGTGACCAGCGCCGGGGGCCTGGTCGGCAAGTCGATCAACGATGTCGATGTGGCGGCGTTCACCGACTTCAAGGCTCTGGGTGCGTTCCTGCGATCGGTGGTCACCTCGCTGTGCGGGAACAGCGTCACCATCCAGAAGTTGGCGCAGACCTCGGCCGGCACGGAATACGTTCCGGCCACCGGATGGGACATGACGGTCAAGCCGACGGTCACGGGTGGCTACAAGTGGGTCGAGCCGACTGCCCCCGACAACACCGCGGCGACGCGTGCGACCAGTGGCGCCCAGGGAACGGCGGCCTTCCAATGGAAGTCCAACGAGCCCAGCAACACCACAAGCGTCAAAGTCACGGAATCCGTGAAGAACGGTTTCACAGCCGACACGTACACCTGTCAGATCAGGGCGGAGGACGGCTCCACGAAGAACGTCACCGGAACGATCACGAACGATGACCCGTCGTTCACCTTCAGCATGACCTCCTCTGACGTTGCGACCTGCCAGCTGAAGAACAAGTACAACTACAACCCGGGCATCAAGATCACGAAGACGGCCGACGACGACCCGATCCGGGGCAACGCCTTGGGCTGGAACGAGGGTTACACCTTCGCGGTGGAGAACACGGGGAACACACCGCTCACCGTGAACAAGCCGGTGGACCCGAAGTGCGACAGCATCACCGGCCCGACCGGTCCCGGTTCGGGCGACCCCGCTCCAGTCCTCAAGCCGGGCGATACGTGGAACTACCGGTGCCTCACCCACATCTTCGTTGCCACGACGACTCAAGCCGTCACGTGGGACAACACGGTGTCCGTGACCGGGATCTCGCCCAACGGGGTGGCCAAGACCGATACCGACTCCGAGTCGGTGGTCGTGAAGACGCCGCGTATCGAGGTCGTCAAGACGGCGAAGAAGACCGAGAGTGGGACCCCCATCCCGGATGGCGGCTCGGTGCCGGCAGGGACGAGCGTCACCTTCATCTACACCGTCACGAACACCGGCAATGACACCCTGAAGAACATCGTCGCCACCGATGACAAGTGCTCGCCGCTGGTTCGCACCAGTGGATCGGGCACCACCTTGGCCCCGGCGGCGTCGTGGGTGTACGAATGCGAGAAGGTGATCAACCCCCCGAGTTCGGTGTCGTCGATCACGAACACCGCGTCTGTCACCAGCAACTGGTCGAACCCCGACAACCAGCAGCAGAACAACGGCGCTATCACCGATACCGACAAGTTCGTGGTCAACGTCAATCGGTCTGCCAGCCTGACGGTCATCAAGAGCACGAACCCGGCAGCCACGAACAAAGACTTCCCGTTCACGGTTTCCGGCCCGGGCGTGCCACAGCCTGACGAGAGTTTCACTCTCAACGCCAGTGACGAGGACCCGGACCCGGCATCACGTCGGATCGAGCTCGACGGGCCCCAGGGCGGTGGGTCGGCGTATGTGATCACAGAGGAAGCCGTCGAGAACTGGGTGCTCACCGGCGTCGAGTGCGTGGACGCTGACGGCGCTGAGATTCCGGCGAACTTCGACGCGCAGGCGCTCACCGCCACCCCCACCATCAACCCGGAGCAGGACGTCACCTGCACCTTCCTCAACGAACGCCTGCCGAAGCTGACCATCAGCAAACAGACCAGTCCCGCCGGATCGCCGGTCGACTTCGGGTTCGAACTCACCACCCCGGACGACACGGTCAACTTCACCCTCGCCGATGGGGAGAGCGAAGTGAAGCAGGGCCTGGCGCTCGGCGACTACTCCGTCGAGGAAGACGACGTTCCGGCCGGCTGGAACCTCGATGCGGTGACCTGTAACGGCCACGCCTTCACCCAGACGGGTAACAAGATCGAACTCGAACTGGGCTACGGCGACGACGTCGATTGCCAGTTCAGCAACGGCAAGATCCCCCCCGCGCAACTGACGATCGTCAAGCAAGGCAATCCGGCTCAGTCGCCCGATTTTGACTTCAACGCCTCGGGGAACGGCCTGCTGACGCCCGGCCAGCCTGGCTCGGACGACTTCGTCCTGGCTTCTGGGGAGGAGAAGAACTACGACGTCTTCCCGAGCGTTGGCGGCGATACCTACACAGTGACCGAGGGCGCGCCTCCGACACCGCCCACAGGTGAGAGCGGTTGGGAGCTGACGTCGGTCGAGTGCGTGAAGAACGGCGACACCGACGCACCCATCTCGGGGGACACCGCTACCGGCATCGTCGAGGTCGAGTTGGCGCCCACCGACAGCGCGGTGTGTACGTACGTCAACCAACAGCTGCCACGGCTGCGCATCGTGAAGAACGCGATCGATCCCAACGGTGAGCCCGATGACACGGCGTTCACTTTCACCTCCACCGGTCTCACTCCGTCCGATCCCTTCGTGCTGAAGAACAGTGCCAACACCCAGGCCTTCACAGACGTTTCTCCGGGAGCGGCCTTCACGGTGACCGAAGAACCCGCCGTGGACTGGACCCTCACGTCGCTGGAGTGTTCGGGGCAAGGCTCCGACGCGGTCGATACGAACCCGGGGGCGGGGTCTCTCGAAGGGGCCGTCGGACTGCAGTACGGCGACGATGTGGTCTGCACGTTCGTCAACACAAAGGCACCGGACAAGGCCCATCTGTTCGTGCTCAAGAACACCGATCCGGCCGACGCCAGCCAGTTGTTCGACTTCACCGCGATCGGCGAGGATCTGGATGAATCGTTTACGCTGGCGGGTGGCGACTTCGCCGGGTTCGAGATCGACCCGGGGATCGAAGGCAAGACCTACACGGTCACTGAAGGGCCACTGCCATCCCGGTGGAATCTGACGGAACTGGATTGTGTCCTCAGTACCGACCCCGAGACGGTCTTCGATGGGAACCTGAATAGCCGGTCGGTCGATGTCACCATCGCTGCGGGCGAGGTGGCTGTCTGCGTGTTCGCGAACCAGAAGGATGCGCAGGTCACGATCAACAAGGTCACCGACGAGGCGTCAGAGCAACTCTTCGACTTTACGGCGGCGATCGACAGCGGCGACCCCGACCCGTTCAGTCTGGCCGGAGGCGAGTCGAAGAGCTATACCGGAATCGCCCCCGGCGCGAGCGTGGCGATCAACGAGACGGTTCCGTCGGTCGTGCCTCGCTGGCAGTTCCAGTCAGTGACCTGTGTGGGTGGCGAATCGCCGTCCTACGACGACACCTTTGTGCAGTTCACGGTCTCCGCGGGGGCCGAGGCGGAGTGCACGTACGTCAACCACAAGGTGCCGTCAGCGAGTGTCCAGATCGTGAAGTCAGCGGATCCTGCGGACGGCACCTCGTTCGACTTCTCGGCCAGCGGGGCCGACGGCGGCGTGGTGCCCGAACCAGGCGACGAGTGTGACCCCGTGGTACCGGGGCAGGCATGCTTCTCGCTGGCTCCCGACGGCGCACCCGCGACGAAGGACCTGACGGTCTACCCGAAGGTCGGCGGCGAGAACTTCACATTCACCGAGGGAAGTCTTCCCGACGGTTGGAATCTCGACGACGTCACCTGTCTCGATAACGGAACGGAAGTGGGAACGGAAGACCTCGACAATCAGAAGATCGTCGTTGAGATCGAGCCGGGTGACTCGCTGGTCTGTACCTTCACCGACCGAGCAGACGCCAGCCTGACGATCATCAAGTCCGCGCCCGACGACCCCGCATTGGACTTCGACTTCGCCTGGGGTCTGGATCCGGCCACGTTCCAGCTCGCCGATGGTGAATCGCGTACCGCGACCGGGCTCGAGCCCGGTTCGGTGACTGTCACTGAGGAGAACCTTCCCGCCGACTGGTATCTCGACGGTGAGGAGGGGGCCCATCCGGTGTGCCAAGGCGGATCGGATCCGGTCGACTACACCCCCGAGAACGGGGCCACGGTCAACGTCCTGGCGGGCGAGGACATCGTGTGTACGTTCAGCAACTTCTTCGACTACCGGCCCAGCATGACGCTCACCAAGAGCGTCAGCGAACCGGTGGTGATCAAGGGTGAGACGGTGGACTACACCTACGTTCTGAAGAACACGGGCAACGTGGTCCTCAGTCCGTTGGATCAACTGAACGGTGTTATCGCGGACAACAAGTGCTCACCGGTCACCTACGACTCAGGTGGTACGCCGCCGGATCTGAACCCGGGAGACGAGTGGACGTTCCTATGCACTGGCTATCAGGTCAACGAGAACACCACCAACACCGCAACTGCCACGATGAAGGACCCGCTCGACGAGGAACTCACAGCTACCGATGATGAGAACGTCGAGATCCTGACTCCCGGCATGGAGGTCCGCAAGACCGCCAACAAGCCAACCGTCTACCCCGGGACGTCAGTGACGTTCACCTACGAGTTGGTGAACACGGGCGAGACCGACCTGCAGAACCAGGACGCGCCGGACGATCGCAGCGCGTGGGTCACCGATGACAAGTGCGCGCCAGTCACCTACGTGAGCGGCGACACGGGCGACGACAAGATCCTGGGCGTCGGTGAGGTCTGGACCTACACCTGTGCGACGACGATCAACCAGACGACCACCAACACGGCCACGGGGACGACGACCCCGCTGAAGCCCGGCGGCGGTCCGATCGAGACGCCTCTGGTCGACACGGATGAGGTCACAGTCACGGTGATCAAGGGCGACATCACGATCGTCAAGAAGGCCACCGCTGCCGGCGGCGTCGAGAAGGACGGCGTCCTGCTCGTTCCCCGCGGAACGACGGTGACCTACAAGTACGACGTCACCAGCGGCGACGCCACGGTCGGCATGCAGGTGCTGGACGTCGTGGACAACAAGTGTTCGCCGGTGAACTACAAGTCCGGAGACACCAACGTCAACGGACTGGTGGACCCGGGCGAGACCTGGAAGTACGAGTGCAAGAAGCTGTTCGACGGCGCGACGTCGGTGACCAACGTGGTTGTCGTCAACGCGGTGGAGCCCACTCTGGGCGGCGTGTCGACCGACACCGACGACGCCAAGGTGACCAGCTTCAGCGGCTCCATCGCACTGACCAAGACCCCCAGCGCCGAGCTGGTGCCCACGGGAACGTCGGTGACCTACACCTACAAGGTGACCAACGACGGGACCGTCGACCTGACCACCATCCAACTGGTCGACGACAAGTGCTCACCCGTGGTCTATCGATCGGGTGACACCGGCGACAAGATCCTGGCTGTCGGCGAGACGTGGACCTACACGTGCCAGAAGGCGCTGACCGAGACGACCAAGAACACCGCGGACGTCACGGGGCTGACCCCATCTGGTGGTCGTGTGGGCGCGACAGATACGGCCTTGGTGCAGGTGTTCAACCCGGCCAACCTCGACGCCAAGATCAAGATCAAGAAGTCGGCCAACAAGACCAAGGTCAAGAAGGGCGGCAAGGTCGTCTACACCTACAAGGTGTCCAACCCCGGCAAGGTGGCCCTGGCCAAGGTCAAGAACAACGTGACCGACAACAAGTGCGCCAAGGTGAAGTACATCAAGGGCGACAAGGACAAGAACGGTCTGCTGACGTCGGGCCGCGAGGGCAGTGAGTTCGGCAAGGAGGTCTGGACCTTCCGCTGCAAGACGAAGCTGAAGAAGACCACGGTGAACACCGGCAAGGCCAAGGGCAAGGGTTGGTTGGACGGCAAGATCGTCGGACCGACCGTGACTGACAAGGACAAGGCCAAGGTGCGCGTGATCGGCACCGGTGGTGGCGGCGGCGGCAACCACCCCTGCAAGCCGGGTCGTGGCTGGACGACCTCTTCCGGTCAGGCCGCCATCCCGAAGAAGTGCCGGGGTAAGGGCTAACTCAGCCCCGCCGGTTGAGTAGGCGCGAGAGCGTCGTATCGAAGTCGCGGGTCGTCTTCCGCCTTGGCTTCGATACGCCGCCTGGCGGCGGCTACTCACCCCGCGGCGGGGTGCGGGTCGTCTTCCGCCTTGGCTTCGCGCCTGGGTGGCCTGGACCGGCCTCAGGCCCGGGCGGCCTTCTTGGCTTCCTTCACCAACTGCTTGAACATGGTGCCGCTGTGACCGTCCTTGACGGTGATGTGTACGTGATCCATGTGGTTGGCCGTCGGTGATCCGCGATCGCTCATGGCGTTCCACTGATTGATCGGACTACCGGTCGTCCACTGCCGCTGGCGCCAGATCATGTACTCGATGCCGTACTCCTTGGCGTGTTGCTGGAAGTATTTGGCGATCTCGTTGCCCAGCGCCACATCGGTGCCGCTGCCCCCCTTGGGCATCATGATGTCGGCGGCCCGTCCGCTCGGGTGATCGGGGTACGGGTCGCTCGGCCGCCAGCCACCGACCTCCTTGACGTCGGCCCACTTGACGTTGACGGTGCGCCCGATGATGACCGTGTCGAACTGCAGGTGTCCCTCGCTCCACGGCACCGGTTGGCACACGTCGACGACCACGCCGGCATCGGCGCACAGTTTCGCGAGCTTGGCCGCGCCCGGACCATCGGGCTTCACGTTGCCCGACAGTTGCTTGATCAGCGCCTTGGCAGCCGCCTGGTCCTCCTGCGCCTGAACCACCCGGTCGTCGGCGGCCTTGACCGCCTGCTTCGGGGTGGTGATGATCACCGGTGCCGCGGGGACGATCGTCTCGGCGGACACGGTCTGGACCTCCGCCATCTCATCGAGGCTCGCGGTGGCCAGGACCCGATCGGGATCGGAATCCATCAGACCGGCGATCAGGTCGATGTCGCTGGTGCCCGAACCGAAGTCCTCGGTGGGATCAGTCGCCAGGTTGTCGATGGTGGCCTGGCTGATGGTGCCGTTGCGCGCCTGGACGCGCACGTCGGCGGCGACGGTTTTGGCCTCGGCCAGGTTCTTTTCTGCGCTGCTGAGCATCTGCTGGGCAGTCTGCAGCGCGTTCTGTCGGCTGGTGGGGGTGGCGGCGACGGCAGGTGCTACGGCTGTGCCGGCCAGTGCCGCACCCATCGCCCCCGCCAGGATCGTGGCTCGCATGCGAGTCATGAAAGTCGGCCTCCTTCACGACGCCGCTTGCGAATCTCGCAGTTGTGTCGCAGCGTCAC
>CAZVYU010000049.1:0-17155 GCA_964631645.1 uncultured Actinomycetes bacterium | reverse complement strand
TCGCGGCTACTCACCCCGCGGGGGGTGGGTACGCGACGCCGCTTCGCGGCTACTCACCCCGCGGGGGTGGGATGGTCGGCTGCCGGTGTCAGGTCGGGCAGGGGCTGCGGGGTGAGTGCCGCCGGAGGCGGTGTATCGAAGCCCGCCCAGGTCGGCCTTGACCTACGCGAACACCGGGGGGAACGCCGAACTCCCCCTTGGCTTCGATACGCCGCTTCGCGGCTACTCACCCCGCGGGGGGTGGGACGCAACGCCGCTTCGCGGCTACTCACCCCGCGGGGGGTGGGTACGCGACGCCGCTTCGCGGCTACTCGCCCCGCGGGGGGTGGGAGGGAATGCCGCTTCGCGGCTACTCACCCCGCGGGGGGCGGGACGCAACGCCGCTTCGCGGCTACTCATCCCTGGGGGGTTCCCCTGCTTCGCGGGGCGCTTCAGGCTTTGTCCAGGCGGCGGCTCAGGCCCTTGTTGATCGCCTTCAGCACCGCGATGCGGGCATAGAGCTTGTTGTTCGCCGGAATGACATGCCATCGGGCCTGGTCCGAGGTCGTGCGTAGCACCATCTGGTCCACCGCCTGGACGTACTCGTCCCACTTCTCGCGGTTGCGGTAGTCCTCTTCGGTGATCTTGTGCTGCTTGTAGGGAGTGTCCTCGCGGGCCTCGAACCGGGCCAACTGCTCCTCCGGCGAGATGTGCATCCAGAACTTGGCGACATAGTTGCCCCGTTCGACCAACTGCGCCTCGAAGTCGTTGATCTCGTCATAGGCCCGTTGCCACTCGGCGGGCTGGGCGAACCCCTCGACCCGTTCGACCAGTACCCGGCCGTACCAGGTGCGATCGAAGATGACGAACTTGCCTTCCGGCGGGATGTCGCGCCAGAACCGCCACAGGTAGTGGTACTTGCGCTCCTGCTCGGTGGGAGCAGCCACCGGGATCACCCGGAAGTCACCTGCTTCGAGCGCGCCGGTCACGCGTCGGATGACGCCGCCCTTGCCGCCGGCGTCCCAGCCCTCGAAGGCGAGGACCGATGCGACTCCCTTCTTGCGTGCCTCGATGGCCAGGCGGTGCAGTTTGGCCTGCTCCTTGGCCAACTGTTTGCGGTAGTCGGGTTTGTCGAGCTTCTTGGTGAGGTCGACCCCGGACAGCACGTTCGCCTTACCGTCGAACTCGCCGAACACCGACGAGGCGACGGCCGGTCCGGGGTTGGCGTGTTCCTCCAGTCGGGCGCTGAGTGCCGCCAGGATCGTGCGCGCCACCGTCAGGTCGCGGTAGCGATCATCGGTCGCTTCGACGATCGTCCACGGCGCTCCGGGACCGCTCGTCTCACGCAGGATCCGCTCTGCGATGGGCAGGACCGGACCCAGATTGTCCAACGCCGCCCAGTCGCGGGAGTGGATCTGCCAACCGGATTCGGGATCGTTCGACGCCTTCTTCAACTTCTTGCGCTGCTTCTTGGCCGGGGTATGCAGGAAGAACTTCAGAACCAAGGCACCGTCGGCGACCAGCTGCTCCTGCATCTTCGAGATGTGGTTGAGCCACTTGCTGAAGTCGGGTTCACCGATCTCACCTTCGGCCCGCAGCGATGCCGCCCGCATGAGGCCACCGACGAAGATCGCGGAGCGACCCTTCGCCGGGATGGAGCGCCACAGACGCCACAACTGGGGCCGTTCGTTCTCCTCTTCTGTGGGGTCGAGGAAGACGCGGGTCGCCGCGTACCGGGCGTCCATCCACTCGTTGAGCCGGTTGACCATCTGGTTGGCAGCGATCCGGTCGTCACCGGCGATCCAGATGATCACGGGGAAGTCCGCGTTGCGCAGGTCGTACTGGGCGTTGATCAGACCGACCCGAAGATCCGGCACTGCTTTCTTGTAGTCCGCCTTGCTGATCGTGTTACCGACTTCCGCGACTTCCAGCATGCCCACTCCTCGTTTCCCACGTCGTCGCAGCGAGTATCGCAGCGACGGCCGGACGATGCCCGGTGTCCGACCGTCGCTGCGACTTCAGGAGGGGTCGTTCGGATCAGCGCCGACGATGGCGCCGCCGGGGCATCAGGACGCTCAGGGCGATCCGCTCCTGGTCGCGGAGCGAGCCATCCGGTACGAAGCGCACCTGCCCACCCTGCGCGATCACGAGTTCGACGAGTTCGTCGATGGCGTCGTCGATCACGTCCGGATGTTCCCGATCGGTGGCGGGGAGCAGCATCGTGCCGTCCGGGCTGAGCCGAGCGGGCATCGCGTAGGACTGTTCGACGAGCAGCAACTCCGGCCGTTCCGACACAGCCGCGTGCCACGCCGACGCCAGACCATGCACGACCTCACGTCCCGGCATGCGCGCCTCGAGGGTGTCCTGGGCGGCGGCTTCGAGATCGGCAAGATGCTCGGCCAACAACGGCCGCACCATCCGCTCCAGGCGCCGCGCGCTGGGATTGCCGCCACCGCTGCGAGCGAGGGCGATGATCCGCCCCGACAGCTGAGTGACGTTCAGGTAGTCGCTCAACACCCGATCCGCGGCCATCACGACCACCGGCTGCGGGTCAGCCGTGACTTGTTGATGGACCAGCCGATCCGCCCGCCGCAGGAACGACCGGGTCAGTTCCCGTCGCCGGGCGTCTTCTCGGGCCGGCCGCGCCCCACGCCGTCGCCCGGGTCGGCTGCCCGTGCGGTGGTCGTCGGTCTCGCGCAAGAGCGGGAACCCGTTGTCCTGGACCTCGGTCAACACGCCGGCGGTGGTCTGGAACAGTCGCGCGGAGTCGGGGTCCAGGAGTAACAACAGATAGGGCGGGTTCGCCTGGACCGACGCGACGATGTCGCGAGTGGCGAAGGTGGGGTCCACCACCACCCGATCCTCGACCTCCAGCGGCAAGTGCCGGTACTCGAGGACGTGTTCGGTGGCGAAGAGCGCCAAACCTCGGTCAGTGGGCGATTCCGCGAGCCGATCGGCCAACTGGACGAGTTCGGATACGAGTGCATCGGCATGGGCGACGCCCTCCTGCGTCAACCGTGCATGGACGGTCCGAAGCAGTCCGTCGAGCCGCGCCCGATCGGTCGGGTCCATCCGCACCTGCGGCTTGGTGGTCAGCAGTACCGACACGCACGGGTAATCCCGCACGGAGGCCAAGGTGTGGATATCTGCGATGGTCGGGCGCTGCAGGCCGCCGGCTGGGGGTGCGATCGGGGTGGCAATGCTCATCGGACGTTCCCTCCTGTGGATCAGTGACCCCATTATAGGAACATTGATTCAGGTATTGCAATACCTGATCCATACAGATTGGGTCTATGTCTCGGCCAGGGTCGAGCTGCCGTCGAACAGGACAGTGCGTCGCTGCGGATCGGCCGTCACCAACGTGACGTCCGCCGCCGTCCCCACAGTCAATTGCCCCTTCGCCCGGGCCCGAACGCCCGGGTCTCGGATGACGATGGTGAAGCCGGATCGACGGTCGGAGTCGACCACTGCCGCGGCGAATCGATCCCCCAGCCGCGGTTCGAGCAGGACCGCCTCGATCAGGTTGATCGACTCGCGCTCCAGCGACCGCGACACCCGGGTGGCCCCCATCATGAGGTCGGGCAACTCGCCCAGGGCGGTGGTCACCCACTCGGGGGTGTTCTCGCCGGCCACGGCGGCCAGGGCGATCTCGGTCCCGAACCGGTCCACCAGCCGTCGCAACGGAGCGGTCACGTGCGCGTACGGAGCAGCGACCGCCGAGTGGGTCGACAACTCCGGGGGCGCGCCGGCGAACGTCGTGTAGCCCGCGCCGCGGAGCAGGGTGGTGGCGAGCGACAAGAACGCCAGATGAGCCGGCTGTCGGGGATCGGCCGTGCGGATCAGATCGGCATACGAACCGTCCTGCGGCCACGTCAGTCCCAGCGCCTTGGCGGTGCGTCGCACCCGGGCGAGGTCCGCGGGGGCGGGCGGCGGCATGGTGCGTAGGATTCCGGTCCCGGCGGCGAGCATGAGGTCGGCGGCCGCCATCCCGGTCATGAGGGAGATCTGGGCGTTCCACCCCTCGACGGGCAGTGGCGCGCGGAACGACAGGCGCCATTCGCCGTCGTCGTTCGTGACCACCTGCTCCGGGACCGGGAGGTCGACCCCGCCCCGCTGCCGCTCCTGCTCCTGGCGTCCGAGACCCACGTCGCGCAGACCGATGAGCAGCTCGTCAGCCGCCCCGTCGTCCAGTTGCCGCTGGACCTCGTCGTAGGCGAGTTGCGCCCGGGAAATGATGCGGGCCCGGCGGACATCGGTGCTCCGGACCGCAGCGTCGGAGTCCAGGTCGAGGGTCCACACCACCGCCGGTCGCTCCTGCTGGGGCAG
Organism: uncultured Actinomycetes bacterium; assembly: GCA_964631645.1. GTDB lineage: Bacteria > Actinomycetota > Actinomycetes > S36-B12 > CAIWTL01. The sequence continues at coordinate 12,850 of CAZVYU010000049.1, read as the reverse complement.
CAGGCTGGCCGCCCCCTCCGATAACTCGGCGGGGTGCAGCGGGATGCGGCCGTCGGGTGCATACAAGGTGAGGCCCCGCTGCCGGGCCTCAGCGTCCAGGACCCCTCCCGGGATCACGAACGCCGCCACATCCGCTATCGCGTACCGCACGCGATAGCCCCTCCCCCGACGCTCCACGTGAACCGCCTGATCCAGGTCCATCGATCCTTCCGGATCGATCGTGACGAAGGGGATGTCCGTTGCGTCGTCGTACCGGGACAGCGGGACTGTTGCGGCCCGCGCAGCTGCGAGCACATCGGGCGGGAAGTCCGCGGGAATGCCGAGCTCGCGCCGGACCTCCCCCAGACCCTGACGCACGGCAGCATCCTGGGCGGCCAGCGTGACCTGTCGCGATGTCATGAAGTCACCCTGGCAGAGTCATGGAGAAAGATCCTGCCGGATCGGAGCGGCTCAGTGACTCCCTCGGACCAGCATGCAGCCGCACTCCTCGCAATGGATCACCGCGTCGACTGGTTCGGCCATCACCTCCGCCACTTCGCGGGGCGGCAACTGGAGTCGGCATCCGCCACATTGATCACCGGTGAGGGCCGCGACAGCCACCGGCAGCCCACGGCCAAGCTGTTCGTAGTGGGTCATCAGCTCGGCCGGAATCGACTCCGCTACTCGCGCGCGTTCCGCAACCAGTTCCTGCTCCTCGCTGCGGGCTTCCTCCGCGCCGGAACTGTCTTCGGCGCGGGCGGCCACCAGGGCTTGGGTCTCGTCCGCTTCCCGCTCTTCCAATGCCCTGATCTGCTCGGCGACCTGGTCAGCCTCTTCGAGCAGCTGCAACTCGATCTCCTCGAGTTCGGCCACCCGGCGGGTCAGCGAGGACAACTCGTGTTCGACTTCGCGCTGCACCCGCGCCGACGCACCGGAATCGGCCATCTCCTGATCGCGCGCCAGGCGCACCCGGACCCGGGCGGTCTCGGTCTCGGACTTGGCGATAGCGCGCTGAAGATCTTGTCCGCGAGTGCGCGCGGCCACCAACTCGCGGTGGACGGCAGCCACCCGCGCCTCTTGATCGGCCACGGCCCGAGCACTGACCGCCCGGGACTTCCCGCGCCGGACCCGCGCAAGGCGCAGGTCGACATCCTGCAGTGACAGCAGAGCCAGTTGGTCGAACGGGTCAGCCTTCATGCGGTGCCTCCTGCAGGGATGTACCCGGTCCACGGATCTGTCGGCGCAGCATCCGCGGTGGCAGTGAGAGTCCATCCTGCTGCCGCGGCATCGGTCTGGAGCTGCTGGGCCCACCCCGCCAGCCACAACGATTCACCGGACGCGTGCGGGATATCGATCAACGCAGTCGTGGTGTCGGCCAGGAAGTCCGTTGCCGGATGGTGTCGCAGATCGCCCGTGATGTACACATCGACACCGAGCCGCGTCACATCCCCGAGCAAGGAGTCACCAGCCCCGCCACACAGCGCTGCCGAGGCCACCGGCCGATCGGGCGAACCGGAATACCTCACCGGAGCAGCACCCGCCGGCAGCGCTGCGGCGAGGCGAGCCGCCACCTGCGCGACGGTGGTCGGCTCCACCTGACCCCAGCGACCGATGCCCGTCTGGCCCGGGATCGCTCGCGACGCAACCAGGCTGAACGCCGGCTCCTCGTAAGGGTGTACCTGCCGCAGGGCGGCGATGACGTCCGCCCTTGCCGACTCAGCGACGACCATCTCGATGCGCGCCTCGTCCACATGTTCGATCTGTCCCGTGGTGCCGATGTGCGGCTCGGCCCCCGACAGGGGACGGAACTGGCCCGTCCCGGAGACCTGGTAAGCACAGGAGTCGTAGTCCCCCATGCGTCCGGCACCGGCCTGCGCCAGAGCGTCGATCAGTCGATCGGCGTGGTCGTGGGGCGTGTAGACGACGAGGCGGTCGGGAACGGCCGGGGCCAAAGGCCGGATGGGTCGGCGCGACGTCAGGCCGACCACGTCGGCCAAGGCATCGTTGACACCATTCGTGGCCTGGTCGGCGTTCGTATGCATCGTGAACAGCGCACAGCCGGACCGGATCAACTGCGCCAGGCTGCGCCCCTTGCGGGTGGACTCTGCCACCGAGTGCACGCCCCGCAGGAGCATCGGGTGGTGGGTGACCAGCAGATCGACACCCGCTGATACCGCAGCGTCGATGACCGGCGGCAGTGGATCGACAGCGAATCGGACCGACGTCACCGGTGCCGCCGGATCGCCGGTCACCAGACCGACGTGATCCCACTCCTCTGCGGTACTGGGGTCGGCACGGTGGTCGAGCAGGGCGATCACCTGTGACAAGGTGGGGGACACCCTCGAAGCGTACCGTCGGCGGGGTGTCGGACCATCGACGCAGGATCCCTCTCATGATCGATCGAATCGCCAAACTGCTCGCCAAGGCCGAGTCCGCTGCCACCCCCGAAGAGGCCCATGCCTACTTCGAGAAGGCGCAGGCGCTGGCCACCGCCCACTCCATCTCGCTGGCCCGGGCGCGACTGCACCATCGCGGATCAGCCCGAGCGCCCGACCCGGTGCACCGAACCATCCGCGTGGGGGAACCGCGACGGCACTCGAACCGACCGCTCGTGACGCTGATGGCCGTGGTGGCCGAGGTGAACGACGTCAAGATCGACGTGGCGCACAACTCGACGTACGTCATCGCCTATGGCTTCGCCGACGACATCGACGCCGCTGAGCACCTGTGGAGTCACGTAGCCACCCGAATGACCCGATTCGCCGATCACTACCTGACCGCTGGGCAGTGGCGTTCCGATGTTCGCTACGTACGCGATCGACGGGGTTATCGCGCCGCGCCCATGACCAAACAGACTGCGCGAGCCACGTACTACGACTCGTTCATCACCACATTGCACAGTCGGCTGACCGCAGCGCGTGACACGGCGGTGCGCGCCGCAGACACGCAACAACCCGCGGGACACCACGAACCGGGGGCAGCGTTGGTCTTACGGGAGAAGGCTGTTGCCGTGGGCTCTTACTACGCCAACCAATCAAGTGCCCGGGGAACCTGGTCCGGCCGATCCACCGTCATCGGTGAGTCGGAGTCAGCCCGGCGGGCCGGTGCCCGAGACGCCCGCACCGTCGACCTCCGTGACTCGTCGTCGCTGACGGGTCCACGTCCCGCCCTCCCCTCGTGAGCCCTTGATGGATCGACAAGGTGGGTGGGGCCCGGCCCGGCCGCGGCTGGTGGTCTCGTGACCAATCGACCAACGGCGGTCTACGGTGCCGAGGACCAAGTGTCCGCGGTGTTGGATCGCGGTGGGGTGATCGACTTCCACGGCAGCAGGTTGGATCTACCGATGCAGCGCCGGTTCGGCGACCTGGACTCGGTGCGCCGATACCTCACCGCCATTCGGCTGCAACCGTGGGGCGGCATCGACGCGCCACTTCCGTCGGTGCGCTGTCGCCGTGGTCCGACGCGCGCTCACTGGACGGCACCCGGCGAGATCGCCCTTCCCGAGTCCGAGCGCTGGGCGATGACTGAGATGGTGCTCCTGCACGAGTACACACATCACCTGCAGTGGCACCGAACCGGCGCGACAACACATGATCGGGACTTCTGCGTGATCATGTGTGACCTGGTCGCTGGTGCGGTGTCGCCGTCCGCCGCTCTAGTCCTGCGCGCCGCGTACGACGCGGCCGGGGCATGGGAGTAGGGATCCGAACGGTCCGCCGCCGCGTCGAAGGGACATGAGACGTCTCATCGCAGTCATCGGACTGCTCACTGTGATCGTGGGACTCACCGGCTGTGGGCTGATGTCGCAGCCGGCCTTGGCACCAGAGGCGCCGGGCACACAAGAGGAGACTCGCAGCGACGGATCGGGTGTCGCGGACTCCGTCGATGCGGCGGAACCGACCGCAGACCGGTCCGTGGTTCGTACCGCTGTGGTCACCGTGGGAGCGGACGATCCGACCGCGGCCGGACGTCGCGCCGAGTCGGCCGCGACCGACCTGGGCGGCTACGTCGAATCGGTCAGTACCGACGGCGATCGCACCGCCACCGTCGTGCTCCGGGTCCCGGCCGACCGCTACGACGCCGCCCTCGCAGTACTCCGCGAACAGGGCGAGGTGATGTCCTTGGAGGTGGCGGCCGACGACGTGACCGCCACGCAGACGGATCTCGATGCGCGGATCCGGGCACAGCGAGCCAGCGTCGCCCGGGTGCAGGACCTGATGAAACGGGCCGGGAGTCTGTCCGAGGTCGTGCAGGTGGAGCAGGAACTGGCCTCCCGGCAATCCGAACTGGAGTCGCTGGTTTCCCAGCGGGACCGGCTGGCCGAGCAGGTCGCGCTCGCCACCGTCACCGCCACGTTCGTCCCACGCGGCGCTTCGGGTTCGCCGGGCTGGTGGACTCCCGCCGGTGACGCCCTGGTGGCGGCCTGGCAGGGACTGGTGGTGCTGGTCGCGGCGCTGTCGCCCGTCATCGTGCTGGCCGCGGTCGCCGCCGCGGCCACGCTTGCCGTGGTGCGGCGGACCAGGCGGCGTCGTGCCGATGCGCCCCTGCCCCGAGAACCGGTCGCCTGATCGCTGCTACGCCGCCGGCGTGCCGTCGTGCCCGAACCCAGCCGGAGCAACAAGTCGGACTGCTCGGTCAGTTCCGCGGTGACTTGACCTTCACCTTGGCCGAGAACTCGGCGGAACGGAAATCCGGACCGGTCGCCCGGAGCCGGAACTGCTGCCAGCCGGGGGTCTTGCGCACACGTAGGCCGGTGTACAAGACACACTTGCGGATCTTGGTCGTTCGCCAGACGGGCCGGTCCTTCGTCCGTCGTTGCAGTGTGAGCGTCGGCTCACGGCTCTCGCCGGTGCGATTGGACAGACACAGGAGGCGCCGATTGGTCTGGTTGAACAGGAGGACCGGGTTGGCACGCTGCCGTCCGACGACTGTGCTTGCGGTCCGGGTCCGAGTGGCAGCCGGCTCCCACACGCAACCTGACACACCGCAGTCGTTGTGCGCAGGTGTAGTCACGGTGACCGTGAACGACCAGCGACCCTCGACGCTCTCACGGGATCCGGGGCGGTACCGCACAGTGAACTTCGATCCCCAACCGTCCAGGGATCCGGCCTTGTGAATCCCGGACCCGCCCCCGACGCGGCGGCCATCGTGGAAGACGGTGTAGCGGTAGGACGCCCAACTGTTGTCATCGACGGTGGTGAGGTCTCCATCAGCGGTGACCTCACCGTCGGCGACGATCGCCATCAACTCGAAGTCGGGATCAACCTGAGCGCTGGCGGCCGATGACGGAGTCAGTACTGCGCCACCCACGACCGCCACGCTCAGCGCCGTCGCGAACCGTCGGACGGACATCGTGCCCCCTTGCGTCTCTTGCTGTGACGGTACACCTGCGCGTCAAGAGCCCCCTCGGACTTCGAGTCACGGAGGGCATGGGCCGGGTCATCTTTTCGCCGATGTTTCCGGCGTGACTCCTCGTGCCGCTCCGCGCTCACCACACCGACTTCATGTGGAGCTCGAACACTTTGAACTTGTCGGTGTCCCCGTGCCGCTTACCCCAGAAGACAGCACGGTCGGGGGCCAGCTCGGCGCGCCACTCGTGAGTGTCACCTTCGCGGAAGTACTGGCTGCGGTATCCGACACTCATCCACGGAGAGGAGTACGCGGGGTTCTCGGCGTCGATCTCATAGGACTTGTACCACCAGTTGCTCGTGGCAGCGTCCTCCGACTTGAAGACCCGCAGTTCCACGTCGTCTGTTCCGGGATGGTCCCCCGCGAACGTGAGGGTGGTGCCGGGCTCCATCTTCTTGGGGCTGTACCAATCGCGCATGCAGTCGTACTGACGCACCCAGATGGTCACGCCGGTGTCATTCCGGAAGGTCACCTTCGTGCCCTTCGTCCACCGGCCGGCCACCTGCCCCTCGGACGAGCGGTCGGCACCAGCGTGGACGCCCGGCCTTTCGCCGGACGCCGGCGGCACACCGGCTGTTGCCACCGCAGGGATGGCGCCGGCTGCGGCGATGACCGTGGTTCCGATGATGGCCGTCAGTCGTGTGCGGATCTTCATTGTCTGCTCCTTGGAAGGCGACGAGTTCTGATGTCCGGCTTGTACCCGGGCCGCGGAACGGGCATTCGTCGTCCGGCCGCCGGAACGTTCCGGCATCGGCGCTGCCGTGCGCCTCTGCGTTTCCAGTTCTTCCGGTGGGCGCAGAGAGACTCGAACTCCCGACATCCTGCTTGTAAGGCAGGCGCTCTGACCAACTGAGCTATGCGCCCGGACGACCCGAGGGTACGGCATCCGTCATACGTCCGGACCTGCCCTGGAGCCGCTGTTCGACGCGCTCCCCGCGACCGACTAACGGCGGACGTGAGACCTGGTGTTGATGTTGACGCCGGTCGACCGACCGAGCTGCCTGATGTGGCGCCCGATCAGGCGAGCCCGGCCAGGACCTCGCGGTACTGTGCCGCGTCCCGGGCTTCACCCAGCGACGTCACCGTGGACCAGGCCACCACCCCGTCGCGGTCGATGATGAAGGTCCCGCGATTCGCGGCTCCCAGGTCCTCCAGGAACACACCGTAGGAGCGGGCGACTGCTCCGTGCGGCCAGAAGTCGCTGAGCAGCGGATACGCCAGGTTCTCTTCCGCGGCGAACTTCTTCAAGGTCGGCAACGCGTCACATGACACGCTCAGGACCTGGGCGTCCAACTCCGCAAAGGACGACAGATCGTCGCTCAAGGCACAAACCTCGCCAGTGCAGACACCGGTGAAGGCGTACGGATAGAACATCAGCACGACCTTCTGCCCGCGCAGGGCCGACAACGTCACCGGGTCGCCGCTCGTGCTCGGCAGTGTGAAGTCCGGTGCCTGGCTTCCTACGACTACTTCCTGGACGTCGGAATCGACGGTCATGGTTCCTCCCACAATCGGCTTCCCACGCTAGGGCAGCCGTGCGGGATCGCAACTCCGCGACCGGTTGCTATTGGCGGGGCACCAACTTGGTGCCGTTCCAGTCGTCGGCAGCGCTGATGGTGGCGGTCAAGCGGAGGCCGGACGTCGGGGCGGCGTCCGAGATCTCCTCGGGCTCCACGTGGCCATCACGTCCCGGCTTGGGGGTTACCAACCAGATGGCCCCCTTGGGAGCGAGCATGCCGGTGGCGTCGATCAGTGCGTCGACCAGATCACCGTCGTCTTCGCGCCACCACAGCAGCACGACGTCGACGACGTCATCGAAGGTGTCGTCCACCGGTTCTGCCCCGGCGGCCTCAGTGACGGCCGAGACCAATGCTTGGTCACAGTCGTCGTCCCACCCCACCATCTGGATGACGTTTCCCGACTCAAGGCCCAGAACGGTTCTCATCGTGGTCATCGGATCTCCGGTCCCGCTCCAGGGCGGGACGCGAACAGCACCATGGACGTAGTTCACTATCGCCGCCGCCGTTTCGCAACCGATTCGCTGCGGTGTCTGCCCGCGATCCGCACATCGCGTGCCACTGAGGCATCCGAGCGGCAATAGTGGGAGTAGCGACTGCCCACGAGCGAAGGACACCCAGTGACCTCTGATCTGCCTCCGTTGATGGCCGGGGGCTTGCCCAACCAATACGTGGACACCGATCCGGAGGAGACCCAGGAGTGGCTGGACTCGTTCGACGGACTGGTCGATCAGATCGGCGTCACCCGAGCGCGGTTCCTGATGCTCTCGCTGTTGCGCCGAGCGGCTGAACGCAACATCGGCATCCCGACCCTGCGCAGCACGGACTACATCAACTCCATCCCCCCGGAGCGAGAGCCGTTGTTCCCGGGTGACGAACACATTGAACGCCGGATCCGCGCCTACACGCGGTGGAACGCCGCGATCATGGTCCACCGCGCCCAGCGCCCCGGCATCGGAGTAGGCGGTCACATTTCGACCTACGCATCGTCCGCATCGTTGTATGAGGTCGGCTTCAACCACTTCTTCCGGGGACAGGATCATCCCGGTGGTGGTGATCAGATCTTCTTCCAGGGACACGCGGCACCGGGCTTCTACGCCCGTGCCTATCTCGAAGGACGGCTGACCGAACACCAGCTGGACGGGTTCCGACAAGAGCTGTCGCATCCGGGCGGCGGCCTGCCCTCGTATCCACACCCGCGGCTCATGCCGGACTTCTGGCAGTTCCCCACGGTCTCGATGGGTCTGGGACCACTCGACGCCATCTATCAAGCGCGCTTCAACCGTTACCTGATGCATCGTGGGATCAAGGACACCTCGCAGCAACGGGTGTGGGCGTTCCTGGGGGATGGGGAGACCGACGAGCCCGAATCGCTGGGTGCGATCGGACTGGCAGCCCGGGAGAACCTGGACAACCTCACCTTCGTGATCAACTGCAACCTTCAGCGGCTCGATGGACCGGTGCGCGGCAACGGCAAGATCATCCAGGAACTCGAATCATTCTTCCGCGGGGCCGGCTGGAACGTCATCAAGGTGATCTGGGGCCGGAAGTGGGACGACCTGCTGGCTCGGGACGACGAGGGCGCTTTGGTCAACCTCATGAACGTCACCCCGGACGGCGACTTCCAGACCTACAAGGCCGAGAACGGCGCCTACATCCGGGAGCACTTCTTCGGTCGCGACCCCCGGACTGCGGCACTCATCGAAGGCTGGAACGACGACGAGATCTGGAGTCTGCAGCGCGGTGGCCATGACTACGAGAAGTTGTATGCCGCGTATGCAGCGGCCACGACCCACACCGGGCAGCCGACGGTCATCCTGGCCAAGACGATCAAAGGTTGGACACTGGGCTCCCACTTCGAGGGTCGCAACTCGACCCATCAGATGAAGAAACTCACCCAGGACGATCTGAAGGCGTTCCGCGACCGGCTGTACCTGGACATCCCGGACAGCGCGCTCGACCCCTACCTGCCGCCGTACTACACCCCGGGACCGGACCACGAGCACATCCAGTACATGCGGGAGCGGCGCGAAGCTCTGGGTGGCTCGGTTCCGACGCGTCGGTCCAGCGCCGGCACCCTCCCCCAACCCCCGGAAGCGACGTTCGACGTCGTCAAGCGCGGCTCGGGCAAGCAGGAGGTCGCCACCACGATGGCGTTCGTCCGCCTGCTCAAGGACCTGATGCGGACGTCGGAGATGGGATCGCGGTTCGTCCCGATCATCCCCGACGAGGCACGGACCTTCGGCATGGACAGCTTGTTCCCGACCGCCAAGATCTACTCTCCGTTGGGTCAGACCTACGCGTCGGTCGATCGCGAGTTGATGCTGTCCTACAAAGAGTCCGAGACCGGTCAGATCCTGCACGAGGGCATCAACGAGGCGGGGTCGGTGGGGTCGTTCCTGGCCGCCGGGACGTCGTACTCGACGCACGGCGAGCCCATGATCCCGATCTACATCTTCTACTCGATGTTCGGGTTCCAGCGGACCGGTGATTCCTTCTGGGCGGCCTTGGACCAGATGGCGCGAGGTTTCATCCTCGGTGCCACGGCGGGTCGAACCACGTTGAACGGCGAAGGGCTGCAGCATCAGGACGGCCATTCGTTGCTGCTGGCATCGACCAACCCGGCGGTGGTGGCCTATGACCCGGCCTACGCCTACGAACTCGGCCACATCGTGCGCGACGGGCTGCAGCGGATGTATGGCGAGACCCCGGAGAACCTCTTCTACTACCTGACGGTCTACAACGAACCGATCTCGCAACCGGCCGAACCGGCTGGCGTGGACGTCCATGGCATCCTCAAGGGAATCCATCACATCGCCGCCGCAGGTGCTGAACCGGGCCCGCATGCCCAGGTGCTCGCCAGCGGCGTGGCTGTCCCGTGGGCGATCCAGGCTCGACGCATGCTCGCTGCCGAATGGGGGGTGCAGGCGGACGTGTGGTCGGTGACCTCGTGGAACGAACTGCGCCGCGATGGGCTGGCGTGTGACCGGCACAACCTGATGAACCCCGAGGCCGAGCCCCAGGTGCCGTTCATCACACGGCGACTGCTGGGGCGCCCGGGGCCCGTGATCGCGGTCTCGGACTGGATGCGCGCGGTACAGGAGCAGATCCTGCCGTGGGTGCCGGGGGACTTCGTCGCGTTGGGGACCGATGGATGGGGTCACTCCGATACCCGCGGCGCGCTGCGGCGCCACTTCCTGGTCGATGCTGAATCGATCGTCGTCCAGACCCTGGCGGAGTTGGCCCGCCGGGGTGAGGTCGATCCAGGAGTGGTCCAGCAGGCCATCGACCGTTACGACCTGAGCAACCCGGGCGCCGCCGACGCCGGCAATACCGAAGGTTCCGGCTGACCCGACCGCGCCCGGGCGGCGGGTGGCGGTTTCGGTCGCAGGCGACTGAAGCGTCAGGTTGCGACCAGAAGATCAGGTCGCATTCCCCGAGAACGGTCGCCATGTGTCCGAGAAGGAGTTCGCGGCGGCTCTGTCGACACCGGGAGGGAGGTTTCAGTCGCAGGCGACCGAAACCTCTTCATGCGACCGGAAGTTTCAGTCGCACCAATACGAAGCGGTCGCATGCGACCGAAACCGCTCCCAGGCGGGGCGGGGTCAGCCGACCTGGTGGAGCCAGCGGACCGAGGCACCCTCCCCGGCATAGCGGAACGGTTCGAGTTCCTCGTCCCACTCCGCACCCAACAGGTGGCGCAGGCGCTTGCTCAGATCGTCGGAGTCGGCCGCATCCGCCATGGCGCTGCGGACCCGGTCTTCGCTGAGCATCATGTCGCCGTGGATCCCGATCGTGGCCCGGAACATGCCGAGCCCGGGAGTGACCGCAAAACGCTCGCCCTCACGAGTACTGGTCGGCTCCTCCGTGACCTCGAAGCGCAGGGGCGCAAACCCGACGAGAGCACTGGCCAGGGCCGCCCCGGTGCCCGCGGGGGCCTGCCACGACAACTCGCCCCGCACGCTACCGGGAGCGACCGGCTGTCCGGTCCATTCGAGGGAGACGTCGATTCCGAGTACCTGAGAAACGGCCCACTCCACGTGAGGACTGAGGGCTCGAGGGCAGGCATGGATAAACACCACGCCTCGCGTCGGCATGGTGTCAGATGGGTGCCTAGGCACCGCGGCGCTCGACATGGTGGCCTCCTTCGCATCGAGGGTCGCCTTCCCCAGCGTCCTCAGGCCCCGTGCGGGAGCGAAGTCCACGGCCATTGCCGTCACCTGTTCAGTTCGCGACACCATTTCCCAGTGGTGTCGCTCACACCTTACCCCAGTGGGCCTTGGTGCGGGCGGTCAAGCGGACCCCGATGTGCCGTCTGCAGCAACGGATCGGCCACAATCGGGCCAGGCAAGCGCTCCCGCCGCCCTACAGTGGGGACCACACCGCAGCACGGTGCCCCGATTGGAGATCCACTCATGGCAGTCACCACCCCGGCCCCCCGGGTCCTGGCCGATGTCTGGCCCCGCTCGATCGCCCGCGACGCGATCCTGATCGTGGGGGCCGCCTGTTTTGTCGGACTGGCTGCACAGATCGCCATCCCGCTGCCCTTCACGCCGGTGCCCCTGACTGCACAGACGTTCGCCGTCCTTCTCGCGGGCGCCGCCCTGGGCAGCATCCGCGGCATCCTGTCGATGCTTCTCTACACCGTGGTCGGGCTGGTCGGCGTGCCGTGGTTCGCCGAAGGTTCCAGCGGATTCTCGATGCCGTCGTTCGGCTACATCCTCGGCTTCATCGCCGGCGCCGGACTGGTCGGCTGGCTGGCTGAGCGGGGTTGGACCCGCACGCCCCTGGACACCGCCCTGGCCATGGTGCTGGGCAACGTCGTCATCTACGCGATCGGCGTCCCGTGGCTGAAGGTCGCCATGGGTGCCACCTGGGCAGGAGCTGTGCAGATGGGCATGACGCCCTTCCTCATCGGCGACGGCATCAAGATCGTCCTGGCCGCTGGGCTGTTCCCGCTGCTGTGGCGTCTCATGACGCGTAACGGACTCGCGCCGCGCAGCACCACCGACAGCGCCGTGATCGACCTCACCGACAAGTCCGACAAGACCGCCGTGCGCAGCGACCAGGAAGTCGACGACAAGGCCTGACCGCGAAGTCGGCGAACTCATCGAGGCTGGCTACTGCTACCGGCGTACCCGCCGCAAGCCGCCCCAGACCGACCTGAGGCGGTTTCGATACGCGCTTCGCGCTACTCAACCCGCGGCCCCTGGCCAACCTGGCCGCGGCTCGCGAGTGAGCAACAGCCCCCCGGCCGCGGGGTGAGTAGTCGCGCAGCACCACCCGCCGCGGGGTGAGTAGCGGCGCAGCCGCGTATCGAAGCCAAGGCCGTCCTCCGACCCGCACCCAGGGCACAAGCCGACCTGGGCGGGCTTCCATACACTGGCTCCGGCGGCACTCACCCCGCCGAGTGCGGCACTCATCTCGCTGAAGGCCGTCGGCACCCGCCGTCCTGGGTGACCGCCGACCTGGGGCGGTTTCGATACGCGCGCTGACGCCCGCTACTCAACCCGCAGGCCCCTGGACCCCCGAAGCGGGGCTGAGGCGCGGCCCCAGACGCCGCGGGGTGAGTAGCGGCGCAGCCGCGTATCGAAGCCAAGGCCGTCCTCCGACCCGCACCCAGGGCACAAGCCGACCTGGGCGGGCTTCCATACACTGGCTCCGGCGGCACTCACCCCGCCGAGTGCGGCACTCATCTCGCTGAAGGCCGTCGGCACCCGCTGTCCTGGGTGACCGCCGACCTGGGGCGGTTTCGATACGCGCTGCGCGCTACTCAACCCGCAGGCCCCTGGACCACCGAGCCGGGGCGGGGGTGGGGTCGACTCCGGCGGCGTCAAGCGGAACAAGCGTGCGCAGCCGAGCGCCAGCGAGGCGCAGCACTGATCAACATCGCGCCGCCCGCAGGGCGGCGACATCCACTCCAAGAGCCGCCGGATCGATCCCCA
>CAZVYU010000048.1:10581-17187 GCA_964631645.1 uncultured Actinomycetes bacterium | reverse complement strand
GCCCCGCGGCTACTCACGCCGCGGCCAGTGGCGCTGCGCGCTGGGGATCAGCGATGTTCGATCACGCGGCCGTAGCCGGTGATCGAGCTGCCGGACCAACCGGAGGTCGTGCTGTCGAAGCGCACTCCGGCGCCCGGGTTGAGGGCGTGGACGATCCGGTTCTTGCCCAGGTAGATGCCGACATGGCCGCCGCCGCGGAAGAACACGACGTCGCCGACCTTGCGGTCGCGCTTGCGGACGTGGTCGAGCGAGGCGATCTGGGCGTACGACGTACGCGGCAGGGTCTTGCCGGTGGCCTTGCGGTAGGAGTACACGACCAGACCGGAGCAGTCGAACGCGTTGGGGCCGGTGGCGCCCATGACGTAGGACTCACCCGCCTGGGCCTTGGCGATCTTGGCGACGCGGTCGCGCAGGATCTTGCCGCGTTTGTTGTCCTTGACCTTCACGGATACGTCGGCGGACGCCTGGGTCGTGGCGACGGGGTTGAGGCTGAGGGCGGCGCCGGCGATACCGGCGGCGATGGCGGTGGCGGCGATGCGGGTGGTCAGGGCAGCAGACATGGGGAACTCCTCGAGTGGGTCGGGGCGGTGGGGATCAGCGGGTACGGATGACGCGCCGGTAGCCGTCGACGGAACCGCCGTACCAGCCGGTGATCTTGCTGAAGAGCACGCCGCGCGTCGGGTTGGACGCGTGGATGATCTTGTTATGGCCGACATAGATGCCGACGTGGCCGCCGTTGTGCAGCACCACGATGTCGCCCACGCGGCGGTCGCGCTTCTTGACCGACATGAGTTGGTCACGCTGCATGTACGACGTACGCGGCAGGGTTTTGCCGGTGGCCTTGCGGTAGGAGTAGACGACGAGCCCGGAGCAGTCGAACGCGTTGGGGCCGGTGGCACCCATGACGTACGAATCGCCGGCCTGGGCCTTGGCGATCTTGGCGACCCGATCGCGGAGCACCTTGCCGCGCTTGTTGTCCTTGACCTTGATCGAGGTCGCGGCTGACGCGGGGGCGGTCGTCACGGGGGCGAGCACCAACGCCGAACCTGCGACGGCTGCGGCTGCGGCACTTGCGATGAGGGACCGGGTCACAACTACTCCTCGCCCCCGGCGGCTGGCTGGCGGACGGATCTCGTCCGGGCCGAACGGGTGGCTCTGGCGACCGTGAGCGACCGGAGAAACGAACTCAAGGTCATCGTCTGAATAACGGACGCCTGCGCGACGCTTCTGAGATATCCACAAGTAGCGGTTCACACGCAGTAGTGAGACCTGTGCCACATTCGCAGCGGGGCCATCATCGGCGCGCGCGCGGATTCCGCAGCCGGGTTCACGCTTCGTGGGAGTAGTCCGACGCGACTGTGGCCTGCCTCACATTGCCGCCGTGTGCCCGGTTTGGGGCCGCATCGCGCGGGAGTCACCCGGCGGGGATGTGCTCGGCCAGCCAGTGGGCCACGCCATCGTGCTGGGGGTCGGCGACCACTTCGCCGGCCACTTCGAGGACGGCCGGATCGGCGCTCGCCACGGCCACCCCATGACCGGCCCAGGTGAGCAGCGGGATGTCGTTGGGCATGTCGCCGAAGGCGACGACGTGGGCGGGGTCCCAGCCACGCTCGAGAGCCAGGTCGGCCAGGGTGCTGGCCTTGGTGACCCCCGGCGGCGCCACCTCGAGCAACTGGTGGGTCCGCGACGAATGGCTGACGGTCACCGCATCCCCGGTGGCCGCGATCACCCGGGCTGCGATCGGACCGGTGTCGGCCACCGGGCCGGAGCCACGAGCCAGGAGTTTCACCGCGCTCTGGGCCGCCAGCACGTCCGCCAGTGGTGCGGCGTCCAGCGCCATCATGGCAACCGCGGCGAATCCTTCCTCGTGGATCAACCGCGACCCGGTCAAGGGCCCCAAGGGGGCGACCTCGATCGCGAAGCGCACGTCCGCCCCCATTTCGGTCCGGATGACGTCGCACACCGCCGCCAACTCGGCGGCGGGCAGCAGTGAGTGGCCGATGATCCGCTCAGCGGCCACATCCAGCACCACCGCCCCATTGGCGCAGACCGCTGTGCCGCTGTGTCCCGTCTCGGCGATGACCGGTGGCATCCACCGCGGGGGGCGTCCGGTGACGAACACCAGGCCGCGCCCCGATCGGACGACACGAGCCAGCTGCTCGCGGGTAAAGTCCGACACGGTGTGATCCGGTCGCAGCAGGGTGCCGTCCAGGTCGCTGGCCACGGCACTGATCAGCGCAGTGTCGCGGCTGCCCCGCAGGTCAGGCCCGGATGCGCTGCTCACGGTCGCGGCAACAACTGCGAACGACCGCCCAGGTAGGGCCGCAACGCGCTGGGGATCGTGACGGCGCCCGATGCGTCCTGGTGGTTCTCGAGCAGGGCGACGATCACCCGGGGCATCGCCACGAGAGTTCCGTTCAGGGTGGCGGCGGTCGAGATGGCACCGTCGGCATCGCGGTAGCGGATGTTGAGGCGCCGTGCCTGGAAGGTTCCACAGTTGGAGGCGGAGGTCACTTCGCGATAGCGACCCTGGGTCGGGATCCACGCCTCGATGTCGAACTTGCGCGCTGCGCTGGCGCCGAGATCGCCGGTAGCCACGTCGATGACGCGGTACGGGAGCTCGAGCAGATCCAAGAACTCACGTTCCCAGCCCAGCAGTCGCTCGTGTTCCGCCGTTGCTTGGTCGGGCCGACAGAAGGTGAACATCTCGACCTTGTCGAACTGGTGCACCCGGATGATGCCACGGGTATCGCGGCCGTGAGACCCGGCCTCGCGCCGGAAGCAGGGCGAGAATCCCACGTACCTCAGCGGGAGGTCGGCCTCGGCCAGGATCTCGTCGCCGTGGTAGGCCGCCAGCGGGACCTCCGCGGTACCGACGAGGTACATGTCGTCGTCCGGCAGGTGATAGACGTTCTCGGCCGCTTGACCCAGGAATCCGGTGGCCTGCATGGCTGCCGGATTCACCAGCGCGGGCGGGATGACCGGGGTGAACCCGTTGCCCGCGGCCAAGGTCATCGCCAGGTTGAGCAGCGCCAGTTCCAGCAGCGCCCCATCGCCGGTCAGATAGAAGAAGCGGGCGCCGGAAACCTTGGCGCCACGCTCGACATCGATGGCGCCCAGCAGGGCGCCCAGGTCCAGATGGTCACGTGGCGCGAATCCCTCGCCCGCGAAGTCGCGAGGGGTCCCGACCTCGGTCACGACGGTGAAGTCCTCTTCACCGCCCACCGGCGCGGCCGGGTCGACGATGTTGTCCAGCGCCAGCGCCTTGTCGGCAAGGTCCGACTGGGCGACCCCGACCGCCGCATCGGCGGCCTTCACCCGTGCGGCCAGGTCGGCGGCATCGCTCATCAGTGCGTCGACGTCCGCCTGCGCGGCGGCCCGGTCGTCGTCGGATGCCCGCTTCAAGGCACCCTGCGCGGGACCGATCCGTTTCCCCAGATTCTTCTGTTCGGCTCGGAGTTCTTCGTACTCGGCGATGGCCGAGCGGCGGGCGCTGTCGGCCGCCAGATACCGGTCGACGGCGTCAGCGTCGGCACCGCGTGCCTCTTGCGACTGCCGCACCGTCTGCGGGTCCGACCGGACGAGCTTCGGGTCAAGCATGATGCCTCACAGGTAGGGGCCGGAGGGCGGTTGCTGACCGGGGTTGGCGGCGCCCGGTACGGGACCGGGATGTGGGCCGGGTTGTTGGCTCAGTTCCAGCCCGGGACCCAGGGTCCGCCGCCGCATCTCCTCGAGCTGCGCCCGGGCCGCCATCTGTTGGGCGAACAGGGCGGTCTGGATGCCGTGGAACAGGCCCTCGAGCCACCCCACGAGCTGGGCTTGGGCGATGCGGAGCTCGGCCTCGGAGGGGTCCGCCCCCTCGGTGAAGGGCAACGAGAGCCGATCCAGTTCTTCGACGAGTTCGGGGGCGAGGGCGTCTTCCAGTTCGTGGACCGACCTGGCGTGGATGTCCCGCAGACGGGCCCGAGCGGCGGCATCCAACGGGGCCGACCGGACCTCGTCCAGCAGTTGCTTGATCATGGATCCGATCCGCATGACTTTGGCCGGTTGCTCGACCAGGTCGGTCAGCTCGCGTCCCCCGTCCGCGGTCTCGTCGGGGATCCCATCGACTGCCGCGATCTCCTGGCCGTCCGGCCCCACGACGATCACGCGCTGTCCGGTCGAGTCGCCGTCGGCAGTCGAGCCGGGGTCCGCCGGCGGGGTGTCGGTCATGGGCACAGTCTCGCGTGCCGCTGCGCGCCAGTGCAAAAGTTCGGCGCTGTCAGCGCCCTTCACAGAGGTCGACGCCCTTGAGCTCGAGGACCCGGGTCACGGACTCGTTGACCCGCTCCTCGGTCAGGTCGCCTTTGGCGACGGCCTTCTCCAGGCTCTTCCGGATCGACTTGGTCTCGGACAGTTGGTCCCACAGCGCGATGTCGGCTCCCGCGACGAGCGCGTCGGTGACGGCGGTCTCGATGTCGGAACCATCCGTGGTGGCGGCCGCCGACAGCGAGTCGGTCATGACCACGCCGGTGAATCCGTAGTCGTCGCGGAGCAGCTGGTAGGTGGCTGGGCTGAGCGACGCGGGCTTCTTGCCCGTCAGGCCGGGGACGCTGGCGTTGGTGGTCATGACCGCGACCGGGGTGTCCAGCAGCAGGGTCTCGTAGGGAACCAGATCCGTCTTCTTCAGTTTGTCGATGGGAGCCGTGGTTGCAGCCTCGAAGTCGGTGTTGCCACTGCCCGTCCCCAGCCCGGGGAAGTGTTTGAGCACCGGGATGATGTTCTCCTCGCGCAGCCCCTCGGCGAAGGCACCGGCGTACTTCGTCACGGTCTGCGGGTCGTCGCCGAAGGAGCGGTCGCCGATCACCTCGTCGTCGGACTGGGAGGTGACGTCGACGACCGGAGCGAGGTCCATGGTGAGCGACAGCTTGGTCATGGCCCGCCCGATTTCCTTGGCCTTGTTCTTGACCTGGTCGGGACTCATGGTGGCGGCCATCTCGCGGGCGCTGGGAATGTAGCCGACCTCGTCGGTGAGGCGCTGGACCCGGCCTCCCTCTTCGTCGACGGCCAGGAACGGCGGTACCTGACCACCGGCGTCGACGGCGCGGGCGAGTTCGTTGTTGGTGTAGGAGTAGGTCGATTCCCCCAGGATGTTGACCCCGCCGACCTCGCCCTTGGCGACGGACCGGACCGCGGCGTTGATGGCCGACTCACCGGCGTCGGCGTACACCGCACCCATGAGCATCTGACCCAGCCGCCGGTCGAGGTCCCAGCGCTGCACCTGCTCCAGGTTGCTGCAGCCCTCGTCAGTGGCGGCCCCGGACGCGGCGTTGGGGTCGCTGGCGGCGCCTCCGCCCGACGAACAGGCGGCCAGTCCCAGGGCTCCGGCGGCGACGAGGGCGGTGAGCGACAACAACGACGGCTTCATGCCAGAAGGCTAAGTCGCCGGCTGAGCACGACCCGACCGGGAGGCTGGGCGGCTCGCAGTTGTGCCCCATTGGTGACCCGCAACCCCTTGAACCGCCCCGGGAAACGATACGGATCGGCGTGATCAACTACGGAAAGTAGTTGGTTCTTTACGCCGAGTGTTTACTCTCCGTGACGTCGGTAACACGAACGGAGTAACCCGTCGCGGCCCTGATTTGCCGTTGTCGGAAATGGCTCCGATGAGCGAAAACCCTTGTCCAGTAAGGGTGCGGGTCCGCAGTAACTCACCAGGGGAGAATTCGGAAGGCCGCGCTGCGTGATTGACGTCACCTTGAGTAAGTCTTGGGGCATTGCAGAGAGTGACCTAGCATGAAGTCGGCGGACCCGGGGGGGATCCGTCCCAGACCGGGGGGTTTGGGTTCTCACGAGAACACACCACGGGTCATCCGGCTTTCGCCGGGTGAGCCGTGGACCCCTTTTCAGGTGTGGGCCATGCATGTCCGGTGGGGTTGCCGAACGTGTTGTTCGAGGGGTGGGGATGATGACAGCGACGCCGATCGATGCGGGCGTGGTGAGCACTACCTCGGTCACCGGGGTCCCGGAACAGCGGGCGGCAACGCGACTGCGTTCCCAGCCGCGGCGGATCGAACCCCTGGCGCGCCGCTCGGGGGACGCGTTGATCGCCGGGATGCTCCTGTTCTTCTTGATCCCCTTGTTCGTCCTGATCGCCATGGCGATCAAACTCACCAGCCGAGGCCCGGTCTTCTACAGCCAGATGCGCGTGGGCCGCGGCGGTGAGCTGTTCCCGTTCATCAAGTTCCGCACCATGATCCCCGGGGCCGACACCCTGCGCGCCGACATCCTGGGCACCCCCGACGAGGAGATGCCCGAGCGCTACCGCAACGATCCGCGCATCACGGCCGTCGGCCGCGTCCTGCGGCGCTGGTCGGTCGACGAGTTGCCCCAGTTGCTCAACGTCCTCAGGGGCGAGATGTCGCTGGTGGGGCCGCGACCGATCCTTCCCGAGGAACTACCTCTGCTGGATGCCCGGCATCACGAGCGCCACCACTGCCGTCCCGGGCTCACCGGGCTGTGGCAGGTCAGCGGCCGTAAGGAGACGACCTGGCAGGAGCGGATGGATCTCGACCTTGCCTACGTGCGCCAGCAGTCGTTCGCAACCGACGTGAGCATCGTGCGCCG
>CAZVYU010000048.1:7973-10481 GCA_964631645.1 uncultured Actinomycetes bacterium | reverse complement strand
AAGTCGCTGAGGTCACCGGATCCCGACGACTCCCGGATCACCACCACCCGGTCGCCCCGGTTGAAGGCGCGGACCTCCCTGGAGTCGAACCGGTGCACCTGGTCCCCACGGATGACCGCCAGGACCAGTTCGCCCGACCGTTCCAGGTCGCTGGGCCCCACCCCCAACTCTGCGGGTGTGATCTCGCGTTCGCTCAGTTCCAGCCCTCGCCCGGTCTCCAGCAGGTCCTCCATCAGGTTGCCGGCCGTCGGTGACACCAGGGACAACGTCATCATCCGGCCCACCGATTCGGCGGTGACGATGACGCCGTCGGCGCCGGAGTCCCGCAGGAACTGCGCGTTCGCCGTCTCCCGGGCGGCGGACACGATCTTGGCGTCGGGCGCCATGCGCCGCACCAGCATCGTGACGAGGACGCTGGTGGCGTCCTGATCCGTGGCGATCACCACCCGCTTGGCCCGGCTGATGCCGGCCTCGGCGAGCACCGGCTCGCGGCGAGCATCACCTTGCACAGCCGCGACGCCCAGCTCGTTGGCTTCCCGGGTGCTGTCTTCGTCGTAGGCCACCACCACGATGCGGTCGCGGGACTCGCCTGAATCCAGCAGGGCCCGCACCGCGCTGCGGCCCTTGACCCCGTACCCGATCACGACAGTCAGGTCGGACACTTTCTTCCTCCAATGGCGCGAGCGCCACTCATCGCGAGTGCGCCGGGTCAGGACTTCGATGGTGGTCCCGACCAGGACGATCAGGAAGATGAAGCGCAGCGGGGTGATGACGAAGATGTTGGTGATGCGGGCGAGCTCGGTGATGGGCACGATGTCGCCATAGCCGGTGGTCGACAGGGTCACGGTCGCGTAGTACGCGGCGTCCCACAGGCTCATCTCGTCGCCGGCGGCGTCGCGGTATCCGTCCCTCTCGAGATACACCACCAGCGTGGTGAGGAGGACGCACGCCAGGGCGATACCCACCCGAGTCCCGATGGCTCGCACCGGATGCACCGAGCGGCTGGGAAGGGACAGTCGACCGACCGCCGGCGCCTGCCGGTCCTCGGAGTCGTCGTCCCGCGCCACGGGTCGACGGTAGCGCGCTGCGGCTGGACGCGACCGCGATTCGGTCAGCTGTGGCCGGGCAGTGAGATGACCGGCACCGAGTCGCCGCGCGTTCCTCGACCGGGATCGACGAACCCCAGGGCGTCGGCTGTGCCGACCGCCGACAGGCCGTGGGGCCCGGACCACGGCAGCACCGTGGCCAGATCGGCGAGTTCACCCACCTCGATCTGCAGCGCGACGGCCTGCTCATGGCGCGCCACCGGAGCGGGTTCGCGCAGCATGGCCGTGTTCAGGCGGGCCGGACTGAGGCCGGCGAGGGCACGCATCATCGGGGTCAGGAGCAGTGCCAGGGCCACCACGGCGGCCGCCGGTTCGCGCGGCAGCGCCAGCAGGCGGCGGCCATCGCGCAGCTCAGCCAGCAGAACCTGATCCGCCGGGTGAGCAGCGAGCCGGTCGATCACGATCTCGGCCCGCAGACATCGCAGGGCCTCGGCCACGCCCTGACCGACGCCGGGCTCGCTCGTCGCGGTGAGCACCGTGAGGTCAGCGCCGAGGGAATCGATCTGGTCGGCGAGGGCCCGGCCGCCGTCGCGGCCCACGATCTCGGGGAGGCATCGCGCGCCGCTTCCCATCACCCAGCTGGGCAACAACGGGGCCACGATGTCGCGGTTACGGCCGCGTCGAGGCGGACCGGAGTCGAGCAGGTCCGACCCCATCATCACCGGCGCCACCGTGGCCGGGGGGACGATCATGAGTTCGTCGACGCCGGCAGCAGCAGCCAACGCGATGGTCCCGGCGGTGACGCGGATGCCCGCCTTGATCAACAGATCTCCGGCAGCCGCATCTCGCCCCGGTTCGGTGACGCCCTGTCCGGGGACGACCATCCCGGGTCGGCGATCCGGGACTCCGGAGGTGGGATCGCCCACCAGCACGACATCGGCACCGGCGGTCTGCTCGATCAGTACTTGGCTCAGTGGTAGGCACGCGGTCGCGTCGGGCGGAACGGGGTCGCCCTCTCGGACCGGGACCGCGCCACCGTCGGGCAGACGGGCACTCAGTGCGCCCTCGGCCCCACCGGTCGGCGGACTGTTCTGCACGGTCCACGGTCCGATCCCTCGCACCGCGTATCCAGAAGCGTCAGCCGACGGGACAGGCGGGAGGTCGGACAGTGCCGCGACGGGCTGAGCCAGCATGGCGCCGATCGCGGAGTGCAGGCCCACCCGGATCGGGGCTGCGGCGTCCATGTCGGCCGCGATCCGCACCGCCTGGCGCCAGGGCATGCCACCACTCATGCCGTCAGTCTCGCGGCGCCCCCCGCCCCCCGCTCGCACCGACACGGGATTCGATCGGGGCAGTCGGATGGTGCCCCGATCGTCATCGGAGCAGGGCTACGGTGCCCGCATCGCGATCGGGGCAGTCGGATGGTGCCCCGATCGAATCCCGATCCCCAGCTGTTGTGGGC
>CAZVYU010000048.1:0-7873 GCA_964631645.1 uncultured Actinomycetes bacterium | reverse complement strand
CCGGTCTTCCGGCACTGCGACACAGTGGAGTCACCGTGGCTGCGGGCGCAGGCGGCAGTGCTAAGCGGGTACCCGGATCGAGTCGTCAGTCATCACACCGCGGCCGCACTCTGGCAGTTGACGATCGCGGAGTCCCAAGACCTGCACACGATCCGGCGCAACGGGCTGGGCCAACCGGGTCTGCGGGAGCATCGCCTGCCACTGGCGGACTCCGAGAAGACCGTGATCGGCGGCCTCCCCGTGACGACGCGGCATCGCACCATGGTCGACCTGCTGTGCTCTTGCGGGCACCCCGACAATGTCGACTGGTTGGTGTCGGAGTTCCGCGCCGGCCGACTGGATCAGGGGGATCTGATCGAGTTCGAACGTCGCATCCGAGGTCGGACCGGGGCCAAGCGGGCACGGGCGCTGCTCGACTCCTGCATGGGTCTGCCGTTCTCGAAGCTCGAGTGGTTCTTCCACCGCATCGCCCGCTCGATCAGCGACGTGCACTGGCGGTTCAATGTGCCCCTGACGGATGCGGACGGCTTCGTGGGACTCGTGGATGCCGTTCACGACCCTGGGCGTCTGGTCGTGGAACTCGACGGAGAGGAGTTCCACGGCGACGACCGCTTCCAAGCCGACCGTACGCGCGACCAACGACTGCAGGCCCTGGGTTACGTGGTGCTCCGGTTCACCTGGCAGGACCTCACCGAGCGAAGCGGCTTGGTCGCCCACCGCGTGCGTACCGTCATCGATCGGGGCAGCCGCGGCCTGCCCCGATGACCATCGGAGCAGCGCGCGACTGCCCGGATCGCGATCGGAGCACCGACCGACTGCCCCGATCGACCAGTAGTTGCCCTGGGGGGAACTTGACGCTAGCGTCAAGTTGCAGCGGGCGATTGCTGGAGCGAGAGCTGGAGGATGTCGTGGGTCAGGTGTTACGCACCAGAGTGGAGACGTCCGACCCGGTGTTCGGGGCCAACCGCGAGGCGATGCTGGCGGCCCTGGCGGAGGTCGACCGGCTCCAAGCACAGGTCGTAGCCGGCGGCGGCAGTGCCGACGCGGACAAGAACGCCCGTTCGGTGGCCCGCCATCGCAAGCGGGGCAAGATGCTGCCCCGCGAGCGGATCGAATACCTGCTTGACGACCTGTCCCCCTTCCTGGAACTCAGTTCCCTGGCGGGCTGGGGGACCGATGACCCGCTGGGCGGTGGCCTGGTCACGGGGATCGGCTTCGTGCGCGGCACCGAGTGCATGATCATCGCCAACGACGCCACCGTGAAGGGCGGCTCGCAGGGCCCGACGAGCGTGGCCAAGGGGCTTCGCGCCATGGACATCGCCCGGCGGAACCGCCTGCCGCTCGTGAGCCTCACCGAATCCGGCGGTGCCGACCTGCCGAAGCAGGCCGACATCTTCGTGCCGGGTGGTGCTTCGTTCAAGAACCTCACGCAACTGAGCGCCGAAGGGATCCCGACGGTCACGCTGGTCTTCGGATCCTCGACCGCCGGCGGTGCCTACGTGCCGGGCATGAGCGACTACGTGGTCCTGCAGAGGGAAGCCGCCAAGGTCTACCTGGGTGGACCGCCGCT
The DNA here is from genome assembly GCA_964631645.1 of uncultured Actinomycetes bacterium. Lineage (GTDB taxonomy): Bacteria > Actinomycetota > Actinomycetes > S36-B12 > CAIWTL01. The sequence continues at coordinate 6,303 of CAZVYU010000048.1, read as the reverse complement.
GGTGAAGATGGCGATCGACGAGGACGCCAACGAAGAGGACCTGGGTGGCGCCGAGATGCACGCGCGCACCAGCGGGCTGGCCGACTACCTGGCCGAGGACGAGCCCGATGCCCTGCGCATCGGCCGCGACATCATCGGTCACCTGCGGTGGCGCAAGGCGGGTGGTGGGCCCGACCAGTTGCCCGTTCCGCCCCGCTACGACGTCGAGGACCTGCTGGGGATCGCGAGTTCGGACATCCGGGTCCCGTTCGAGGCTCGGGAGGTCCTCGCCCGGGTACTCGACGGCAGTGAGTTCGAGGAGTTCAAGCCGCTGTACGGCACCACCCTGGTCACGGGGTGGGGCCACATCGGCGGCTACCCGGTGGGGGTGCTGGCCAACAACGGCATCCTGTTCAGCGAGGAGAGCAAGAAGGGGTCGCAGTTCATCCAGCTGTGCAACCGCCATGACATCCCGATCATCTTCTTCCAGAACATCACCGGGTTCATGGTCGGGACCAAGTACGAACAGGGCGGCATCATCAAGGACGGCGCCAAGCTCATCAACGCGGTGTCGAACTCCCAGGTGCCCCATCTGACGGTGATGATGGGCGCGAGTTACGGAGCCGGCAACTACGGCATGAGCGGACGGGCCTACGACCCACGTTTCGTCTTCACCTGGCCGAACCACCGCATCGCCGTCATGGGACCCAAACAGTTGGCCGGCGTGCTCACCATCGTCGCCCGACAGAAGACCGAAGCGGCGGGTGCGGAGTTCGACGAGGCCGCCTTCGCGCCCATCCGCGACGCGTTCGAGGGTCAGGTCGAGAGCGAGTCCACGGCCCTGTTCGCCACCGGCCGGTTGTGGGACGACGGGATCATCGATCCGCGGGACACCCGCACCGTGTTGTCGCTGGCACTGTCCGCGGTTCACTCCGCGCCAGTCGCGGGCGCGGACGGCTACGGCGTGTGGCGGATGTGAGAGGGGTACGACATGACTGACGATCTGCCGGACCGGACCATCGACACGCTTCTGGTGGCCAACCGGGGCGAGATAGCGGTGCGGATCTTCGAGACCGCCCGAGACATGGGGATCCGCTGCGCCGCGGTGTTCAGCGACCCCGACCGGGACGCCCGTCATGTGCGCTACTCCGATGTGGCGGTGCATCTGCCGGGGTCGACGTCGGCCGAGACGTACTTGGACATGGACAAGGTGATCGAAGCAGCCCGACGGGTGGGAGCCGATGCGATCCATCCCGGCTATGGCTTCCTGTCCGAGAACCCGGAGTTCGCCCGCCGCGTCACGGAATCGGGATTGATCTGGGTCGGACCGCCACCGGAGGTCATCGAGTCGATGGCGCTGAAGGTCGAGGCCAAGAATGTGGCCGCCTCGGCCGGAGTGCCACTGGTTCCCGGCGCGGAACTCGGCGGATCAGAGACCGAAGCCGAGATCGCGGAACGCGCCCAGCAGGTCGGCTACCCGCTCATGATCAAGGCGTCGGCCGGAGGCGGCGGCAAGGGCATGCGGGTGGTGTCGGGACCGGATGAGTTGGTGGCTGCCGTCGCGGGGGCCAGGCGCGAGGCGGCGGCAGCGTTCGGCAACGATGTGGTGTTCATGGAGCGGTACCTGCCCCGCTCGCGGCATGTCGAGGTCCAGGTGTTCGGCGACGGGCTGGACACCTACGTCCACCTGTTCGACCGCGAGTGTTCGATCCAACGGCGGCATCAGAAGATCATCGAAGAAGCACCGTCCCCCGGGACGACGGACGCAACACGCACCCGCATGTATGCCGCCGCGTTGTCCCTGGCCGAGCGCATCGGTTATGTCGGCGCGGGAACCGTGGAGTTTCTGGTGTCCGGCGACGGCGACGCACAGGAGTTCTTCTTCCTTGAGATGAACACCCGGCTACAGGTCGAGCACCGCGTGACGGAGCAGATCACCGGGGCCAACCTGGTCCGTTGGCAGTTGCTCGTCGCACAAGGCAAGGAACTGCGCATCGAGCAGGACGATCTCGAGATGGACGGACACTCCATCGAGGTCCGGCTCTACGCGGAGGACCCCGCCAACAACTTCCTCCCGAGCGTGGGGCGGCTGCGCTACTTCGGCATGCCGTCGGAGTTCTCGGCCCTCGTCGACTCCGGTTACGCGACGGGCGACGAGGTGTCGCGGTATTACGACCCGATGCTGGCCAAGATCATCACCCACGGCGACAACCGCGACGAAGCAACCGCCGACATGATCGTCGCGCTGCGCGACGTTGCCGTCGACGGGGTCACCACGAACCGCGACATGCTGCTGGCCGTGCTGACATCGTTCCCGTTCTTCGCAGGCGACACCACCACCGCATTCCTCGACGAACACCCGGGTGTGTTGGCTCCCGAACCGAGCCCGGATCTGCCCCCCGCTGCGGTCCTGGTGGCGGCGGCCTTCCGTCACCTCGACGGCCGCGAGGCCAGCGGCGACTGGCCGGCCAATCCGTTCACCGGGGCGTTGGGTAGTGACCCGGTGCCGCCGCGGTGGCGCAATGTGCGCGGCACCCCCGGCTTCGTCGGTCTGGCGTGGGGTGCGGGCGACCGACGGGCGTGGCTCCGGTTCGACGCCTGCGCCAACCGGCAGTGGGACATGTCGGTCACGCAGGGTCCCGACCCCTACTCCGGTGAGATCACCGAGCTCGGGCGAGTGCGGGTCAGTCTGCCCAACTCAGCCGACCCGGGCCCCGACGAGGTGTTCCCGGGGGATGCCCTGTTGGTCGAGATCGACGGGGTGATCACGCGGTTCGACGCCACGGTCGACGCGCTGGGCCGCGTCATCGTCAATGACCCCGGCGGGACCCACACGTTCACCATCGTGACGCCCACCGAACGTGACGGGGAAGAGGCCGCCGACCGGGGACCGGTGGCGCCGGTGCCGGGCACAGTCGCGGCCGTCGAGGTGGCCGCGGGGGACGCGGTGACGGCAGGTCAGACCCTGGTGGTACTCGAGGCGATGAAGATGGAACATCGCATCGTGGCCGACGACGACGCGGTGGTCGAGGAGGTCCTGGTGGCCCCGGGCCAGAGCGTGGACGCCCACCAGGTACTCGTGACGTTCGAGGGCGCCGCAGGCGGCTAGTGGTCAGGGGCGCACACAAGCGGAGGCAGATGAACTGCCCGTCGCCGTCGTGGTGGTCCCCCGGGGGCACGGCGTGGGGGCCGCCGCTCCCTCGAAGGACACGAAGGTACCGATCGGTGCCGCCGTTGCACCCGTCGCCGCCACCGTGGCCACATAGTGCCCGACCGGCGCGGCTGCGCAGGAGGATTGTGCCGCTTGATCGCTGAAGCTCCCAGGTGCGCACGCGCGAGGCGCTGCCTGGCCGGTGAGGTCCACGAAGTAACCCGGTGGGGCGGCCGAACACGCGATCGCACCCAAGACCGGAGTGAATCGTCCCGGCGAACAGGAGGACTCCGTCAAGGAACCGACAGTGTCCACGTAGTGGCCGGCGGACGCCGACAGGCACGCCCGTTGCCCGCCGCCGTACTGATACTTGCCCAGCGGACAACTGGTCTGGATGTCGGCCCCCGCCTCGGCCACGAAGAAGCCGCTGGTGGCCGGCGCGCACGAGTGCCCGCCGATGTCCCACGTGCCGGCCACACACGGTGGGCTCGCCACTGGTTCGGGCATACACGTTGTCTGTCCCGTCGCGTACTGCGTCTGGCCCTCGGCGCATGGTTGGGGTGCGGTCGCTCCGGCTTGCGGGACCACACTCCCCGCCGGGGCGTCAGTGCACGATGTCGCCGCCTCGGTAGCGCTGTAGCGACCGGGGGGGCAGGGCACCGCCTCGGTGGCGCCCGGCGCGGGAGCGTAACTGCCCGCCGGAACCGGGGGGCAGCCGCTCTGACCGGGGAGCGTCTGGAAGGAGCCGGCCGGACAGGCGGTGGGTGTGGCGGAGCCGGCCGATCCGGCGAACCCGGCGGGGATCGTCAGGCAACGACTCACCGTGGCACTTCCGGTGAACGGGTTGTACGTACCTGCCGGACAGAGGGTGGGAGTGGCAGCGCCGACCCCGGAATAGCGGCCCGGACCCACCCACGCGCAGGCGCTGAGCCGATCACGGCCGGTGACGGGGTTGGCCGAACCAGCCGGGCACGGCGTCTGGCGTACTTTTCCGATCCCAGCCACGAAGTGCCCCCGGGACGCCGGGCGACAGGCCGACCGCCGCGCCAGAGGTTGGTAGGACCCGGGGCGGCACTTGGTCGGCGCAACGGCGGCGATGCGACTGAACGACCCGGCCGGGGTGGCGCGACACGACGTCCGGCCGCGCAGATTCTGGTAGGTCCCAGCGGGACAGGTGCGCTGGCGCACCGCGCCACGCCAGGGGACGAAGTGGCCTCTCGAAGCCGGCACACAACGCGATTGGACCCGGTAGGAGCCCGCGGCGCAGAGCGTCGCCTGGGCGGTGACGCCCGTCTGCTCGGCCGCAGCGGCGCCAGCAGGAGCCGCCCCAGCGACACCGGCCAGCGCCGCGACCACCGAAAGTACGGCGACGATCACTTTCCGGTGCATCTCTTGACCGTAGGGCGCGCCGCTCCGTGTGTCGCGGCCGCCGGAAATGCCTGTGCATCTGGACGGGTCCGCGCTAGAGTTGACGTCAGCGTCAAGTTCCCGTGGGCGGTGCCCCGGGACGTCCGGGGTGGGAGGTGTCCTCGTGGCCGATGGGTCAACGCGGCGACCGGTACGGATCGCGAACTGCTCCGGGTTCTTCGGCGACCGGGTGGCCGCCGCGGCGCAGATGGTGCGGGGTGGGCCTATCGATGTCCTCACCGGGGACTGGCTGGCCGAACTGACCATGCTCATCCTGGCGCGGCAGCGGATGAAACACGGCGCCGGCAGTGGCTACGCCCGGACCTTCCTGACCCAGATGACCGACGTGCTGGCCGACTGTCTGGAGCGGGACATCAAGGTGGTGACCAACGCCGGAGGGCTCGACCCGCAGGGTCTGGCCGATGCCCTGCGGGAGTTCGCCGACAGTGCCGGTCTGTCTCCCCGGATCGCGGTGGTCTCCGGTGATGACCTGACCCCGCGGATGAGCGATCTCATGGCCGCCGGTGAGACCTTCACCAACCTCGACACCGGGGAACACTTCGCCGACCTCGGGGTGCCGGCGCTGGCTGCCAATGCCTATCTGGGCGGCTCGGCGATCACCGCCGCGTTGGAAGCCGGGGCCGACGTGGTCATCTGCGGACGGGTCACCGACGCCGCGCTCGCGATCGGTCCGGCCGCGTGGTGGCACGGGTGGGACTACGAGAACGATCTCGACGAGTTGGCCGGTGCCCTGGTTGCGGGCCACGTCATCGAGTGCGGGGCGCAGGCCACCGGCGGCAACTACTCGTTCTTCACCGATGTTCCCGACATGATCGACCTCGGATTCCCCATCGCCGAGGTGGCCGCCAACGGCGACTGCGTGATCACCAAACATCCCGGGACCGGGGGTCTCGTGAGCGTCGGCACCGTCACCGCGCAGTTGTTGTACGAGATCGGTCCGGCGCGTTATGCCAACCCGGATGTCGTGGCCGACTTCACCGCACTCCGTGTTGCGCAGGTCGGTCGTGACCGAGTGCGGATCAGCGACAACCGCGGCTATCCGCCGCCTGAGCGGCTGAAGGTGTCGCTGAACTACCTGGGTGGCTTCCGCAACCAACTCACCCTGGTGCTCACCGGTCTGCAGATCGAAGAGAAGGCCGACCTGGCGCTGCGGCAGGTGTGTGGTCTCCGGCTCGGTGACATCAACGGAGTCGCGCCGAAGGAACTGGCCACCCGCAGTGACCTGGACGTAACCGAACTGTCGGTTCGTTGGTCCGGCGGCGACGTGCTCGACCCATCAGACATGGCCGCGGCGCAGTCACATCTGGTGATCACGGTGAAGGACCCCGACCCGAACAAGGTGGGCAAGGCATTCACCGCTCCGGCCGTGGAGTCGGCGCTCGCTTCGTATCCCGGCATGTTCCCGACCGCCCCCCCCGGACCGGCCAGCCCGTTCGGCGTCTTCTGGCCGACCAGCATCGGCCGCGACCAGGTCACCGTGACGGTCACGCTCGATGGTGAACCGCTGACGCAGGTGCCGCGGACGGCGACTCCGGCGCCGGGCAACCAACCTGACTCGCCCGCCTGGCGGCCGCCGGACCCCACGGGACACCGCGCTTCCCCGGTGCCTTCCCCGACCTCCGTCGACGTGCCGTTGGGCCGGCTTGTCGGTGCCCGCAGCGGCGACAAGGGGGGGTCCGCCAACGTCGGTCTGTGGATCCCGGATCCGAGCGAACCCGAGGCCATCGCACTGGCCGCCGGCGAGG
>CAZVYU010000047.1:0-17240 GCA_964631645.1 uncultured Actinomycetes bacterium | reverse complement strand
CCACAGGCCCCTGGTCGTCCACCCGGCCGCGGGGTGAGTAGGCGCGCAGCGCCGTATCGAAGCCAAGGCCGTCCTCCGGCCCGCACCCCCCGACGGAGGCGACCGCCGACCTATGTCGGTTTCGATACGCAGGCTGGCACCCGCTACTCAACCCACAGGCCCCTGGTCGTCCACCCGGCCGCGGGGTGAGTAGGCGCGCAGCGCCGTATCGAAGCCAAGGCCGTCCTCCGGCCCGCACCCCCCGACGGAGTCGACCGCCGACCTATGCCGGTTTCGATACGCAGGCTGGCGCCCGCTACTCAACCCGCGAGCGCCCTAAGGACGCCCCTATTCGGGCCGGGGTGGCGCGGCGGGTTGCGCCTGGGGGGCCGCGGAGGCTGGATCGGCTGCTTCCTCGATCGCAGCCGGCAACAAGCCTTCTTCCGCCTCGACGCCTGCCTCGGTCACGTTCTCGGGACCATCCCAGGTGTCGTCGGGACTCTCGTCACCGAGCTGCGGCGGTCGGATCGGCGGCAGACCGACGGCGACCACGATGACGGCGATCGTCACCATGATCACGCTGAGGATCATGGTGACGTGGGACGCCGACAGGAAGGCGTCGTAGGCCTGCACCCGCACGGCCTCGATGAGGCTGGCCGGTGCCTGCCCCTGCTGTTCGAACTGGGTCAGGATGGCATCGGTGGCAACCACCGACTCCGATGCCGCGTCGGCGGGGAACTGTGGCGGCAGATCGGCGAACGCCCCTGCGACGTTCTGGGCGTACTGGGTACCCAGGACCGTGCCCACGACCGCCACGCCGAGCGCCCCGGACACCTGCCGCACCGTGTTCTGCACCGCGGACCCGGCACCCGCACGAGCGAGCGGAAGCACGTTCTGCATGACGGAGGTGGCCGGTGCGACCACATTGCCCATACCCAGACCGAAGAGGAAGAACCCCAGCAGGACGAGCCAGATATTGCTTTCCAGGGTCAACTGCGTCAGCCCGAGCAGCGCCAGCCCGACGATGATCAGTCCGGTGGTCATCGTTGCCTTATAGCCGAACCGCTCCACCGTCTTGGCGCTGCGTGGCGCGGCGATCAGCTGCCCGATGGCAAACGGAAGGAACGCGAGTCCCGCCTGCAGCGTGCTGTAGTCACGCAGGATCTGGAAGTAGAACGGCAGCGTGAACGTGATCCCCATGAGGGCGAAGAACGCCAGGCTCACCGCCGTCAGACTCACGGCATACCCACGGTTGCGGAACAGCCCCACATCGAACGACTTGTGGCTGCTGCGTGATTCGTAGACAAGGAAACCGATCAGGATGACGATGCCGGCGACCATCGGCCCGATGACCTGCACATCGATCCACTCCCCCACCGACGAGGCGTGGATGATGCCGTAGACCAGTGACACCAGACCGACGAACGACAGCACCAGACCGATGAGGTCAAGATGCTGGGGATGCGGATTACGACTCTCCGGTACGACACGGAAGATCCCGATCAGTCCGACGATCACGATCGGCACGTTGATGAGGAAGACGGATCCCCAGTCGTTGCCCGTCAACCAGTTCGACCAGCTCGGATGCTCGAGCAGGAGTCCGCCCAGGACCGGGCCCAGTGCGACAGCAGCGCCAACGGCCCCCGCCCACGCACCGATGGCCTTTCCCCGTTCGTGAGGTGGGAACACGACGGTGATGATGGCGAGGGTGACGGGCATGACGGCCGCTCCGCCGATCCCCATCAGAGCCCGGGTACCGATCAGCCAGGTCGGACTCGTGGCGAAGGCGGAGGCCGCACTCGCAAGACCGAAGATGATCAGTCCGATCACCAACACCTTCTTGCGCCCGTATCGGTCTCCCAGCACACCCCAGGTGAAGAGCAGGGCGGCGAAGACCAGGATGTAGGAGTCGATGGCCCACACCAGTTCACTCTGCGTGGCGTTCAGGTCCCGCTGGATCGTGGGCAGCGCGATGTTGAGAACCGTGTTGTCCAGGACCACCACGAGCAGGCTGACAACGAGCACGCCGAGGATGGCCCAGCGGTGGGGGTGCCCCTCGCCGCTGGTCATCCAATCATCGTCCGATTCTTGGGCGGTCGGCGGCGTGGGAGATTCGGTCATCGAGCACTCTTTCGGGGGGTGGCCTGGGCAGGCCAGATCAGGCTACGCCACCCACTCGTCACCGTCCCAAATGTGATCCGCACCACTGGCGTTCGGCCCAGTCGCGATGTCATCATGATCTCGTCGCGGCGACCCGTGTGTGGCGTCGACGATCTGGAGGATCACCATGTCCGACATCACTGTCCGTCCCGACACTTCGGTCTACGGCGGAATCATCAACCGGCGCATCACCGTCACCGACCTGGCCAAGGCCAAGGACGCAGGTGAGAAGTGGCCCATGCTCACCGCCTACGACGCCATCGTGGGTGGTCTGCTCGACGAGGCCGGGATCCCGGTTCTCCTCGTGGGCGATTCCGCCGCCATGGTGGTGCAGGGTCACACCAGCACCTTGCCCATCACGATGGATGACCTGATCCCTCTCACCGCTGCGGTCGTGCGTGGAACGCACCGCTCGCTGGTGGTGGCCGACCTTCCATTCGGGTCCTATCAGGAAGGTCCCGCCCAGGCCCTGGCGTCGGCCACGCGTTTCATGAAGGAGGCCGGGGCACACGCGGTGAAACTGGAAGGCGGTGCCCGGGTGGGGCCGCAGATCCGCACCCTGGTCGATGCGGGCATCCCGGTCATGGCCCACATCGGCCTGACGCCCCAGTCGGTCAACACGATCGGCGGATACAAGGTGCAGGGACGGGGCGAAGCGGGTCACGCCCTGCTCGACGACGCCTTTGCGGTACAGGAAGCCGGCGCGTTCGCCGTCGTACTCGAAGTGGTTCCGCACGATCTGGCTGAACGCGTGACCAAAGAGTTGGACATCCCCACGATCGGCATCGGCGCCGGGAACGCCACCGACGCTCAGGTCCTGGTCTGGCAGGACCTCCTGGGCCTGACACCGGGTCGGGCGCCGAAGTTCGTGAAGCCCTACGCCGACCTGCGAGGGATCATGACCGGCGCCGTCCAGGCGTGGGCGGCCGATGTCGTATCCGGCGAGTACCCGGACATCGACCACTCCTACAACTGAGGCCGTTACCACAACTGAAGCCGCGGCGCCGAACAGCGCCGACTCCAACGGAACCGCCCCTGACTGTCCGATAGCTGGCCTAGGCTGCCGGTAAGGGGTGGCATGCACCGGCTCAGCACCCGGGCCGGATCGCTCGCCCATCGGAGGAACCTCCATGAGCGACACCTCGACCGAGTCCCCCGCAGTCAGCCCCGACAAGCCCAAACGGAAGTTCGAGTTCCCGTCGGCAGTGGCCACCCTGGCCATCGTCGCGGTGCTGGTGTGGCTGGTGGCGCTGTTCATCCCCGCCGGCGAATACACCCTCGACGCCGACGGCGCCCCGATCCCCGGCACCTACGAACAGGTCCCCGACCCGCTGACGTTCTGGCAGTCGGTACAACAGTTGCTGCTGTCCCCGATCAACGGGATCTACGGGCTGTTCAACCCGGAGACGGACGTAGTGGACACCGAGACGGTGGGCCGCATGTTCGGCCAGATCGGCGTCATCGTCTTCATCATGGCGATCGGGGCGTTCATCTCCGTGTCCTTCCACACCAAGGCACTCGAGGTCGCCGTCGCCCAACTGGCCCATCGCCTGCGCTCCAAAGGTTGGCTGCTCATCACCGCCGTCATGGTGCTGTTCTCGATCCTGGGATCGACGATGGGGTTCTCGGTCGAGACCCTGGGCTTCTACGCCCTGTTCATCCCGTTGATGGCTGCCCTTGGCTACGACCGTCTCACCACGAGCGCGATGATCATCATCGGAGCACTCAGCGGCGTCATGGGGGCAACGGTCAATCCTTTCTCCATCGGCGTCGCCGCGGGCGAGGCGGGGGTGGGGATCGGCGACGGGATCGTCCTGCGAATGATCCTCTTCGTCCTGATCAACGTTCTTTGCATCGGCTGGGTGCTGCGGTACGCCGCGAAGGTGCGCAAGGACCCCTCCGCATCGCTGGTGGGATGGGATGACCCGGACGACGAGTCGGCCACCGACGAAGCGGTGGACGACATAGAACACGACCAGGTGGCGAAAACCCTGACAGGCACGCAGAAGTGGGTGTTGGTCATCACGGCCTTCGCCTTCGGGCTGATGATCTTCGCGGTCATCCCCTGGTCGAGCCTGATCGGCGCCACCACCGGACCCGCCGACTACTACGTGACACACGCGACGGAAGCGGCGCCCGTCTGGTTCGAACTCGGCTGGTGGTTCCCCCAACTGTCCATGTTGTTCTTGATCGCTTCCGTCCTGGTGGGAGTCGTCGCCCGGATGCACGAGAAGGAGATCGTGCGCCTGATCGGCGTCGGCGCCTCGGACATGATGGGTCCCGCCATGGTCGTGCTGCTGGCCGGGGGCGTGTCCGTGATCATGAACAACACGCAGACGCTGGCCACCATCCTCAATGCGATGGAGAGCGTCATCGCCGACGCCAGTGCCGGGGTGTTCGCGATCGCGACGATCATCATCAACATCCCGCTGGCGTTCCTGATCCCGTCCAGTTCGGGACACGCCGCCCTGGCCATGCCGCTCCTGGCGCCGCTTGCCGACTTCGCCGGGGTTTCCCGGGAAACCACCATCACGGCCTGGATCATGGGGCACGGCCTGACACTGTTGTGGTCACCGACCAGCGTGGTCGTCGTGGGTGGTCTGGCGATCGCCCGAGTCGGTTACGACAAGTACCTGCGCTTCGTGTGGCCCCTGATCCTGGCTCTCTTCGTCGTGGTCTCCATCGTGATTGCGGTGTCTGCCAGCATCGCCTGAGGGCAATGCGCCTGGCGCGGCAATCGGCCGGACGTCAGTGATTCGAGGCCTGGCCACACGTGCCGCTGTGTCACAATCGAAGCATGTCCCACAGCGCTGTGACGGTCACCGACCCCCGCCGGCGCCGTGCGGTCATGGCGACGGTCGCGCTGGCGCTGATCATGGTCGTCTCAGCAGTGTCGGGTCTGAATGTGGCCCTCCCGAGCCTCGCGCTCGACACCGGGGCGACCCAGTCCGAACTCCAGTGGATCGTCGACGCCTACACGGTGGTCTTTGCGGGGCTTCTGTTGTTCGCCGGTGCTTTTGGCGACCGGTTCGGCCGCCGCGAGACCCTGATGATCGGCCTCGTGATCTTCGGCGCCGCCGCGGCGGTCGCGTTCTTCGTGACGGAGCCGACGTGGCTCATCGTCTTGCGTGCCGCCATGGGCATCGGGGCGGCCTTCGTCATGCCCACCACGCTGGCGATCATCACCTCGTCGTTCCCGGTCGAGGAGCGCGGTCGGGCCGTCGGCGCATGGGTCGGCATCGTCGGCGGTGGCGCCGTCCTGGGACTGTTCGCATCGGGACTGCTGCTCGAATGGCTGCCGTGGAACTCCTTCTTCGCGCTCAACGTCGTCCTCGCGATCCTGGCATTCGCGGCGACTGTCGCGGTGATCCCCGAGTCGCGCGACTCCCATCCGCCTGCCCTTGACCCGATCAGTGCGCTGCTCTCCTTGGTCGGAGTCGTGGGAGTGGTGTTCGGAATCATCGAGGCGCCGGTGCAGGGCTGGAGCGATCCGGAGGTCTGGGGCTCGCTGCTTGTCGGCATCAGTGCGCTGACGATCTTCGTTGTCCGGGAACTGCGCAAATCGGCTCCCATGCTGGATCCGCGACTGTTCCGGATCAGAGGCTTCAGCGCCGGGTCTCTGTCGCTGGTGATCCAGTTCTTCTCGGCCTTCGGCCTCTTCTTCATCCTCATGCAGTATCTGCAGTTCGTGATCGGATGGTCGCCACTTCAGTCCGCAGCCGCCCTGCTGCCGATGCCGTTCGTGTTGATCCCACTGGCCCGACGCACCCCTGAACTCGCGGCTCGGTTCGGTTTCGGGCGGATCGCCCCCATCGGACTGGTGTCCATGGCCATCGGGTTCGCCCTTCTGTCCCGGGTCACCGTCGACCTGAACTACCCGCTGATCGCCGCCGGATTGGTCTTCTTCGCGATCGGGATGGCCTTCGCCGGCGCGCCCGCCACGACGGCGATCGTCAGCGCCCTGCCGTCTGCCAAGCAGGGGGTGGCCAGTTCGGTGAACGACCTGTCGCGCGAGTTCGGTAGTGCCCTGGGGATCGCGGTGCTGGGTTCGGTGCTCAACAACGGGTACCGGTCCGGGCTCGCTCCAGCCGTGTCGGGACTTCCCAGCCAGGTGCAGGAGGCCGCGCTGAACTCGATCGCCTTCGTCAAGGTGGCGCCGCTGGATCAGTTCGGTGCCGCCGGTCAAGCGCTGGCAGCAGCAGCCAAGCAGGCCTTCGTGGACGGAGTGTCCGGTGCGGTTCTCACGACCTCGATCGTGCTCCTGGTGGGGGCGGCGCTGATCGCCTGGTGGGGTCCCGGCGCGGGGTCGACTACCCCAGATCGGTGATCTGGATGCCGGCATGCCCCTTGTAGCGGCGGTTGATCGAGATCAGGTTCGCCGTGAACGCCTCAACCTGACCGCAATTGCGCAGCCGCCCGCCGTAGACGCCACGCAGTCCAGGAATCTGGTCCGCCAACCCTTGGACTGTGTCCGTGGCAGCCCGGTCGTCTCCGAGAACCAAGATGTCCATGGGCGGAACGCTGTCGGCGTCGCGATCCGCCAACAGCACCGCACTGACATGGTGGAACGCGCCCACCACGGTGCTGTCGGGCAACAGCGCCTGCGCCTGTTGGGCGGCAGATCCCTCCGCCACCGCCAGCGGAAAACTGCCCTGTTTGTCGAAGGCGAGTGGGTTCACACAGTCGATCACGATCTTGCCCGCCAGTTCTCGCGCCAGATCGCCGAGCAGCGCCTCATGACCGGCCCAAGGGACTGCGACCAGCGCGATGTCACACTGCGCGGCCACTTCTGCGTTGGTGCCGCCGCGGACTCCGAAGCCCACCTGAGCCGCGGCATCCGCCGCCCGCTCGGCCTGCCGCGACCCGATCAGGACGGGCAGCCCGGCGCGGGCCCAGCGATATGCCAGTCCGAGGCCCTGGTCGCCGGTTCCACCCAACACCGCGATGATCGGCTGGGGGGCGGGGTCGGCGGTACCGGGGTCGGGCGTGGTCAGTTCGGAAGCGGCGTCAGACATGGTGTCCATCGTGACAGGAGTTGCCCAGCCCGGCTCAACCAGGATTCACCGCGGTGCGTTCTGCGCGAGCCTCGTCGATGCCCCATTGCTGCAGCGCGGCAGCACCCATCGGGAACTCACTGCGCGGTACCGCCTGGGGCGACGTGCGGGAGAACCGCGGTGCGGGAGCCGGTTGTAGGGGTTCAGCGGACAAGAAGGTGCCTCGCGCACGCAGGTGCGGGTGATCTGCCGCCTCGGTCATGGACCGAACCGCTGCGACGCAGGCGTCAGACCCGGCAAAGACGTCCTCCCACTCGGCTCTCGATCGGCGAGCGATGGTGTCGGTGAAGATCTGCCGCAACTCGGGCCAGCGCTCCATGTCGAACTGATGCGGCAATTCCGTGTCGGCCAGACCGAGCCCTTCGAGGAACAACGCGTAGAACTGCGGCTCCAGACACCCGACGGCCAGATACTCTCCGTCGGCACAGCGGTACACGTCATAGAACGGGGCACCCGTGTCGAGCAGGTTGCTGCCCGGGCGGTCCGGGTTCCACATGCCCTGAGCGGCCAACGAGTACACCAGCATCATCAGGTACGCCGACCCGTCCACCATGGCCGCGTCGATCACCTGACCGCGCCCCGACGTGGCCCGTTCGACCAGGGCCGCCAACACCCCGGTCACCAGGAACATGGCGCCGCCGCCGAAATCGGCCACCAGGTTCAACGGCGGGACCGGCGTCTCACCAGCGCGTGCGAAGTGCCGGAGCGGCCCGGCCACCGCCAGGTAGTCGATGTCGTGTCCGGCGCTTTGCGCCAGCGGACCATCCTGACCCCAGCCGGTCATCCGACCGATGATGAGGCGGGGATTGCGGGCCAACAGGTCGTCCGGAGCAAGTCCCCGCCGCTCGAGCACGCCGGGCCGGAACCCTTCCAGCAGTACGTCCGCGGTGGCGGCCAGGTCGCGCACGACCTGCACGGAATCGGCGTCCCGGAGGTCGACGGTCACTGCGCCCCGACCGCGAAGATGGACCGCCCGGGACTCGTCGGCCACGCCGAGGTCCGGCCCGGGCGATTCGATGCGCAGGACGTCTGCGCCGAGATCAGCCAGCAGTCCGGCAGCGAAGGGCACCGGTCCGATGGCGCCCAGCTCGAGGACGCGGATACCGCTCAGCGGACCCGAGCGAACGGGCCCGCTCAGGTGTCCTCTCCTGACTCTTCCACCCCGATGGCACCATCGGTCTGCACCGGCTTGCCATCCCACTCGTTGTCGCCGGCTTCCCATTCCTCGTTGCGCTTGGCCGCGACCTCGAGCGCATGCGACGCCTCGTCGGCGGTGTCGAAGGGGCCGAGTCGTTCCGAGTTGGGACATCCGTTTTCGGGTTCCACCTTCTGGTGCACCAGGCAGTACCACCACTGGGCCACGACTGTCTCCCTTCGCTGCGACCGGGTGCCGGTCGACGTCGACGGGTCCACTCTGCCAGACGGCGCATGCCAGAATCGCCCCATGTCCCGTGTGCTCACTCCCGGCCGGGTCTCACCGCGCCGCGAGGTTCCCGACTCGATCGAACGGCCGGAGTATGTCGGGCGCCCGACCCCGAGCCCCTATCGCGGCACCGAGATCAAGGACCCAGAGACGATCGAACGGATGCGGGTGGCCGGACGGATCGCGGCTGACGCACTGGCCGCGGTGGGAGCGGCCATCGCTCCCGGGGTCACGACCGACGACCTGGACCGCGTCGGGCACGAGTACCTGCTCGACCACGGGGCCTATCCGTCCACGCTCGGCTATCGCGGCTTCCCGAAGTCTCTGTGTACCTCGCTGAACGAGGTCATCTGCCACGGCATCCCGGACTCCACCGAACTGCTGGACGGCGACATCTGCAACGTCGATATCACTGCCTTCGTGGGCGGGGTGCACGGTGACACCAATGCCACGTTCCTGGTCGGCGAGGTCGATGACGAATCGCGGCTGTTGGTGGAGCGGACACACGAGGCGACGATGCGCGCGATCAAGTTGGTCGCCCCCGGTCGTCCGCTCAACGTGGTCGGCCGGGTGATCGAGTCCTATGCCCGACGCTTCGGATACGGCGTGGTCCGCGACTTCACCGGACATGGGATCGGCACGGCCTTCCATTCCGGGCTGATCGTGCCTCACTACGACGATCCCGATCTTGACGTGATCATGGAGACCGGCATGACGTTCACCATCGAACCCATGCTCACCCTGGGCACGTACGACTACGACATCTGGGACGACACGTGGACCGTCACGACCAAGGACAAACGGCGCACGGCACAATTTGAACACACCGTTCTGGTGACGGCATCCGGCAGCGAGATCCTCACCACACCCTCCGCGTCCGACTCCTGACCCGGACCTGCGCGAATACCGCGCGACCCTGACGCTCGGATGCCACAGTGGTCCTCTGGCCCCACAGGAGGACTAATGCCCAAGAAGGTTCAGCAGAAGGTCGTCAGCGCGACCTGGCCCAAGAACGTCACCACGCTCGGGATCGACATCGGCGGGTCCGGCGTCAAGGCCTCCGTCCTGGATGCCGAAGGCCAGATGGTCACCGCACGGGTCCGGCAGGACACCCCTTATCCGTGCCCGCCGAAACTACTGGTTGCGACCATCGACGAGGTGGTGTCCAACCTCCCGAAGACGGACCGCGTCTCGGTTGGCTTCCCTGGCTTGGTGCGCAATGGTGTGGTCGTTCACGTGCCGTCACTCTCCCGACTGGAGTACGGAGGCAGCGAGGACGCCGGGATGGCAGCGCAGTGGCACGGTTTCGATCTGGCCGGGGCGCTGTCCGAGCAGTTCCGTCTTCCGACCAAGGTCGTCAATGACGCGGACATGCAGGGATGCGCGGTCGCCCAAGGCGAGGGTTTCGAGTTCGTCATGACCCTGGGTACCGGCGTCGGAACGGCTCTGTTCAACGACGGCAAGTTGCTGGATCACTTGGAACTGTCCCACGGACCGTTCCAGGACTCGACGTTCGACCTCGTTCTGGGTAACGCCGGACGCAAGTCGATCGGCAAGAAGAAGTGGCGCAAGTTGGTGCTTGAAGCCATCCACTGGTTCGACGAGATGTTGTTCTTCGACACGATCTACGTCGGTGGCGGCAACGCCAAACATCTGGATCAGTCGACGCTACCCGACAAGGCCGTCGTGGTGCCCAACTCGGCCGGGATCACCGGCGGGGTGCGGGTGTGGGACCTGGCTCCCTGACCGATCGCAGCGATCGGCACGTCTGACGGTTAGCGTCTCCTCCATGGACCGCTCCTTCTCCCTCGACGACACTGTGGCGGCGGCGCTGCAGGACGTGCAGACAGTCACCTCGGCGGGTCGATCCGTGGTGCCGGTCATCGAGGGAGTGCGGCTGCATTCCCCCGTGAATCATGTGGACCACCGGGGACGGGTCTTCGAGATCTATCCGGGGGCATCGGAGTTCTGGCATGAGCCGGTCGTCTACTGCTACGCGTGGACGGTGCGGCCCGCGACCAGCAAGGGGTGGGGGCTGCACCAGGAGAAGGACGACCGCTACACCCTGATCAGCGGGGAGGCGCTCACCGTCCTGTTCGACGCGCGTTCGGACTCACCGACCCATGGTCTGGTCCAGAAGGTGCCATTGTCCCCCCAGGGCACCCGCCAGATTCTGATCCCTCGTGGGGTGTGGCACATCACGCTCAACCTGTCGACGACGGAGACGTTCCTGATCAATCACCCCACCCGGGTCTACCGCCACGAGGCGCCCGACCGGTTGCTGCTTCCGTGGGATTCGCCGGCCATCCCGGTGGACCTCGCCGCGCTGTTCCCCACGCAGTGGGCCACGGACCGGTCTGGCGACTGCGGGTAGTGCCCGGACCCCACGGGAGTGCGCTGTGACCGATCCCCCCGTCACCGTGATCCTCCCCACCCACGACCACGCCGCCCTGCTGCCGTTCGCCATCGCCTCGGTCACGGAGCAGTCGTTCGGCGACCTCGCTCTGGTGGTGATCGGGGACGGAGTGGACGATGCCACCCGTGACGTCGTGGCCGATGTGTGTCGCCGCGATCCACGAGTGTCGTTTCTGGACCGACCCAAGGCTCTGCGCCACGCCGAGGAGGTCCGCGATGAGGTGATCGGGTCGACCGACTCTGCTGTCATCGCCTACCACGGTGACGACGATCTGCTCCTGCCATGGCACCTGCGCGAGATGCTCGACGTGCTGGGCGACAATGACTTTGCTCATCCGCTGCCCCTGTTGGTCGAGCCCGACGGCACTCTCAGATACATCCCCACCGATGTCAGTCGACCGGACTGCCGGGACTGGCACCGCGATCCGGACTCCGTGAACAACGCCGTGTCGTTGACCGGCGTCGTCCACAGTGCGGCCAGCTACCGTCGGCTACCCGCGGGTTGGCGAACGGCCCCCGTCGGTACGCCGACCGATCTGCACATGTGGCGGCAGTACTTCGGGCTGCCCGACCTCCGTGCAGTCACCGCCAACCGCGCCACCACCATCAAACTGCACACGGACCGCCGGAAGGCCCTGTCCCCCGACGAACGCGTCGGTGAGATCGAACAGTGGTGGCGGCGAGTCCACGCAACCGGCTTCCGTGAGCAGTGGGACACGAACGCCGACGCCGCGGTACGGCGGGCGGCGGTCGACTGCCAACTCGCGATGTCTGCCCGCAGGAATCAGATCCAGCGGGTGCAGGAACGGGCTGACTCCGAGCGAGGCAGTGCGTCCCAACGAATTCGACAACTCGCGGCCGAACGGGATGAAGCCCGTCGGCAACTGGCATCCGTGACCGGCTCGCGGTCATGGCGACTGTCGCGGCCGCTTCGTCGTGCTGCGCAACGGCTGCGGCGCAACCGCTGAAGCGACCGAAATCCGGGGTTGGCGGCCGTGGCACCCGGCCGGGGTCAGCCGCGGTGGCGATACCAACTGGTCTTCTTGTACGCGCCCTTCCACGTCAACGAGATGTGGACGTGGTTGAAGTGGCAGGACGTGGGATCCCCTCCGCGACCACGCGAACAACCGTTGTAGTCGCGCCAGCCGGGATCGTAGGTGCGCCACATGCGTCCGCGCCAGATGATGTACATGACGCCCAGCCGACGGGCGTTCGCGCCGCGCACACCCTTGCGCATGGAGGTCAGCCAACGCACGAAGGAGTCGGCCTGAGCCGCCTCGCGCCGGTTGCGCGAGTTCGTCATCCAGTCCAGCGCGCGACCGTCGTAGTGCTCACTGGTATCGCCGCCGCAGCCGCGCGACAGACCGATGGGGACTCCCGCGTCGTAGGTGGTCTTCAGCAAGCTCTTGACCGCAACCGTTCCCGGGCGATTGCCCCGCAGGCAACGCCGCTGCCCCTGATAGCCACCCGCCGGATCGACCCGGCTGTGGGCAACAGCCCGGCGGGTGCGTGGGACCAGATGCTGAAGCTGCTGGACGGACATGTGCCTGATCGCGGCACCAGAACGCGCGGGGGTGGCGGTGGCGGCGCCGACCGATGTCGCGGGGGCCGCGACGGGAACCAGGGCGGTCAACGCGGCGGCCGACAACAGCAGCGACTTGCTGGGCATGTGGGGTCATCCCTCTGGGTCTCGGAGTCCGGCCAAGGCCGGTGGACCCCGATAGCATCACCCACCCACCGCGACAATTCTGCGACATTCCCGCGGGGTTTCTGAGATATGAGTCACGTTGCGCCACCAGCCGTGACGACACTCCGGGCTCGGCGACAGTGAGTAGGCGCACCGTACAGTGGTCCCGGCGAGTCGGTCGGGCGGCCGCGGCAGCGTCTTTCGGGACGAGGCTGAGGAAAGTCCGGACTCCACAGGGCAGGGTGGTGGCCAACGGCCACCCGGGGTGACCCGCGGGACAGTGCCACAGAAAACAGACCGCCGCCTTCGGGCGGTAAGGGTGAAACGGTGGTGTAAGAGACCACCAGCGGCCGGGGTGACCCGGTCGGCTCGGCAAACCCCACCCGGAGCAAGGCCAAGAGGGCCGGTCCACGGACCGACCTGCGCGGACGTTCGAGAGCTGCCCGCTCGAGTCCGCGGGTAGGCCGCACCAGGCCGGTGGTAACACCGGTCGCAGATGGATGGTCGCCGGTCGGCGCAAACCGACCACAGAATCCGGCTTACAGACCGACTCGCCCCCCTCACTCCATCCGCCGGCTTGCGCGGGACTCTGCACTCGAATGCGTGATGCGGTGCGCAGGCATCGCGTCGGCACGGTTGACTGGGTGCGGAGGCACACATGCAACAGCGACGAGTCACGATCCTTGGCGGCGGCAACGGGGCGCGCGCCGCGGCGTTCGAGTTCGGCGCCGCCGGCCACGAGGTCACGCTGTACGAGATCCCGGAGTTCGCTGACGGAGTCCGGGCGATCGCCGAGGCCGGCCGGATCCGCGCCCGCGGCGTGATGATCGGCATCGCGCCCGTCCGGGTGGCCACGGACATCGCGACGGCGGTGGCCGGAGCAGACGTGATCATCGCCATCGTGCCCACCATGCATCACCAGAGCTACGCGGAACGTCTGGCGCCCGTCCTGCGGGACGGAATGAACGTCATGTTGATGCCCGGATCGCTGGGATCCCTGGAATTCGTCAACTACCTGCGCGAACGGGATTCCCTCCCCGACATCGCCGTCGGTGAGTTCGCTGCGCTCCCCTACGCCGTTCGGATCAGCGGTCCGACCGAGATCACCGTCTTCGGACGGCGCTCGATCGTGGCCGCGGGTGTCTTCCCCGCCGACCGGGGCTCGCGGGTGTTCCCGGTGCTCGATGATCTGTACCCGGGGATCCAGCACATGGACAACGTCCTTCAAGCCGGGCTCAACAACCCCAACCCGACCCTGCACTGCCTGGGGGTGGTCATGTCAGCCAGCCGCATCGAGTACAGCCATGGCGACTTCTACTACTACGAAGAAGGAATGACTCCGCACGTCTGTCAGGCCATCGAGGCGATCGACGAAGAGCGGGTGGCCATCGGCCGGGCTTTCGGAGTCGAGGTGATGAGCCTCAAGGACACCTACCCGGCCGTCGGCTACGGACCCACCGGCGACACCTTCTGGTCGGTCATCCGCGGCGTGGCGTCGCTGCACGGAATCAAGGGCCCGACCGAGATCGACAGTCGCTACCTCACCGAGGATGTTCCGATCGGGTTGACCATCTACTCCCAGCTGGGCGAACTGGTCGGCGCGAACACCACCCTGATGCGGTCGGTGATCGCGCTTACTTCCGCTCTCCTGGGCCGGGACTTCGCGGAGGATTCCCGGACGCTGGCTCGCTGTGGTCTGGCCGACATGTCGCGCGACGAAGTCCTTGCCTACGTCGCCACGGGAGCCCGCTGAACCGACACTCCCAGCTATTATCGATAGCGTCGGTTCCCGGCAGCGGCTGGACGCGTAAACGACGGAAACGACGACAGTTGGCGCGAAGCCCGCGGATTGGTGCCGGTCAGGGCATCACGGCGATGGGCTGGGCCCAATCACCCGCACGAGCACCGACCAGGGCGTCCCGCCGGTCGGCAGCGTCATCGTGACCGTCGCCTGGCCGGGGGCCTTCGCAACGCCGCCGGGAGTATCCGGCGTGAACACGTCATCGTCGGGGACGATCACCGTCACGATCTGCTCGTCGCTGCTGTCGGCATTCCACCGGACATCGCCTGGGGTCTGGAAGTTGATGCTCTGCCCCACCGCCACGTTGATCTCGTCGACGCCGTAGTCGACATTCATGACCGCTGCAGAGGCAGAGGGGGACGCCGACGCGGATGCCTCGGCCTCGCTGCGTGGCCCGGAACAGCCCGCCAGGGGAACGATCAGCACCACAAGCACCGCAGCCATCGCCTTCATGCGCACGCGTGATCCTCTCGCTGCTGCCCGGCAAGTGTCCACCGCAATCCGGGCATTTCGCGGCCAGCGGGACGGAGATGACTCTGATGACTACCGTCGTGATCATGCGTTCTCCCTCTCGCCTGTTCGGACTGCTGACCGCTGGGACCACCGGCAGCATGGTGCTGCTGGGCCTGGCGGCCCTGCCCCCGGCAACCGCCCAACTGTCCGACATCGCAGTCGTGTCGACCAAGGCGGATGCGGGGCCCGGCTCGCTGCGGCAGGCCATCATCGACGCCAACAATGCGCCATCGGACTTCCGGATCGTCTTCGGAGTCGTGGGGCGCATCACGTTGGAGTCGCCGCTACCGACCATCACCCATCCCGTCGACATCGACGGAACACCCGAGACCCTGGCGGCGACCGGTGCTGCCGCAGCTCCGTTCATCGAGATCGACAACAATGGCAATCGGGGCCTGGTCTTCACCGCCGCCGCGTCGGGATCGCGCCTGCACCGGCTCTCGATAACTCGCGCCTCGGGCGACGGCGTTCGCATTGCCGCCAGCGATATGACGGTCACCCACAACTACATCGGCCTGACCCCGGCAGGCACCCGCGCCGGCAACGGAGGCGACGGGATGGAGTTGACCAAGGGAAGCAGCGGAAACCGCATCGGCGACAACCCCACCCTCGAGTCAGGTGTGGTGAGCAACGTGTTCTCCGGCAACTCCGGAAGCGGACTGCGACTCACCGGATCGTCCAACAATACGATCCGAGCGAATCGCTTCGGCACCGACCCGCTTGGCGACACCGCCGTCCCCAACGGCGGCGATGGACTCACGGTGGCGGACGGATCCAAGCGCAACACCATCGGCGGTCGCGCCTACACCGACTCGTCCACCGGCCAACAGAACAACCCCACCGGATCGGAGGGGTCCGTCACCCCGGTCTTCATCGTCCCCCCGATGGGCAACCAGTCATCAGGCAACAAGGGCAACGGGATCGCGATCACGGGAAAGTCCGATCGCAATGTCCTGAACGGCAACTTCGTGGGCACGACGGCCGATGGCAACGCCGCGCTGGGGAACCACAAGGACGGGATCCTGGTCCTGAACTCGAATCGCACGGTGGTGCAGGGGTGCCGAGTCAAGAACAACCCGTTCGTCTACTACAACATCATGGCAGCGAACCGGGGAGATGGCCTCGAGGTCCGCAACTCCGACCACACCACGATCCAGGCCAACTTCTTCGGTGTGGGAGCCAACAACACCGCGCTTCTGGGAAACGGCGGGAACGGCATCCTGATCTCGGGTGATTCCACCGACATCCAGGACGGCGGCGTGATCCCCCTGGGGAATGTGACGGCCGCCAACAAGGGCAACGGAATCGCCCTCACTGACACGGCATCCGGCTACACGACGTTCAACACTTTCGGCGGGCTCCTCGCGTTCAAGGGCGCGGCGCCGAATCGGAAGAACGGGATCCTGATCACGTCGACCGGCGGGGATCAACTTATCCGAACCTGCGTGTTCTCCGGGAACCGCAAGAACGGGATCGTCCTGGCCGGCCACGCCACAGGGGTCACCGTGAACCCGAACTTGGTGGGTCTGGACACGCGCGGCACCGGAAAGTTGTCCAACGGCCGCAACGGCATGGTGATCACCGGTCATGCGCACGGCAACACGATCGGGGGCAACAACAAGTCGGTCATCCGCCAGAACACCTTCTCCGGCAACGGCGGGTGGGGCCTGGTGATCAGCGGAAAGGCACACGACAACACCGTCTTCGACACCTACCTCGGATCCAACATCGAAGGCGTGCACAAGGGCAGAGCACTCCCCCGGGTCGGCAACGCCAAGGGAGGGTTGAAGGTGACCGGGAAAGCGCACGACAACCGGGTCGCCTACCGCCGGGGAGCCAGGGTCAACAAGCTGATCAGTGGGAACGAAGGACCGGGCGTGGTGATGACCGGGAAGACGCGATCGAACCACGTGCTGAACACGTACATCGGGGTCGGACGGACCGGCAAGTGCCTGCTGAACAAGGGGCCGAACGTGATCGACCGCGGGACGGCGAACGTGTTCCGCGGCAACACCTACTGCGCACCTCCGCAAAGGGACGGCGATCGGCCCGGCGGGACCAACGGGCTGGGCTGATCGGAGGTACGGGCCGAACTCCCCCTTGGCTTCGATACGCCGCTTCGCGGCTACTCACCCCGCGGGGGGTGGGACGCAACGCCGCTTCGCGGCTACTCACCCCGCGGGGGTGGGATGGTCGGCTGCCGGTGTC